>JADFLZ010000519.1 GCA_022564135.1 Candidatus Zixiibacteriota bacterium | reverse complement strand
TCCAGATTGTCTTTTCTTCGTTACTTTTCATAATGCCGACAGAGCCGCCGGCCATCGCGACATCCAGCGGGAATTCCAGAAGACTTCTGATGGCGTAATCAACAGTGTCGCCGGAAAGCAAAACTACCGGATATGTTATATTGTAATCATATTCTGTCTCGCCGGACATTTTCCAGAAAGAGGGTTTGACTGTGAAATTTATCTGAGTCGGTAAGGAAATTTCTTCGAATTCAGTCTGGTCCTGAGCCGACAGAGCAGCTGCAGGAAAAATAAGAATAGCGAAAACATAAACGAGTTTCATAGCCTACCTCCGCACTTAAGAGTGATGTAGAAAATCTACGTTATACATTAGGAGATAAGCTGAATGATGTCAAGCCGGACGCTGAATTTCAAAAAACGCAAGAATTTACTGCGGGAAAAAAAGTGCGCCAAAATCCTGAAAGAAGTGCGCGATAACCGGCGGCCAGATAGAGCCGGTGCGGATGTACAGCCAGGAGAACATGGCGCCGTAAATTGAAATCAAAATAAATCCGGGGACTCCCTGATAAGCATGGCAGGCGCCGAAGACTACCGCCGAAACTATGGTCGGGATGACCCAGTTTTGAAAATTGCCAATCAATCTCAGGCGTGTCATCAGGTAGCCGCGAAAGGCAGCTTCTTCGCAGAATCCGGCCGTAAAAGACAAAAAGACCCAGACAATTCTGCCGGTGGTGTCTTGCGGAATCAAAAGCGAAATTTCTCCGGGCATGGGTAGTCCCACTTCAGCCAGCAGCATGGCCACACCGGTTAAGATAAGATTCGAGGCCGCTAAAAACGCTAAAGCCCAGGCAAAATGAATCGGCTGAATTTTATTGAAACCAATACCGGCCAGGTCGGTCTTTTCTCTGGTGACTGCTCCGAATATCAAAAGAAACAGAGACCACTGAATAATCATGGAGAAGATGAACAAGACCAGCCGGGTGGTGTCATTGAGTCCTTCCAGCATTTTGGTGGGGTCTTCACCCGGGAAAATTGAAGCAATCGGATAAAGAATTACCAGAAAGGCCAGGGCTATCCAGGTCAGCGAAGATTTCCGGAAAGACTCGTTCTGGGTTTCAAATTTGAAACGTTTAGTCTCCTCTGTATCCTCCGGCTGCGGGCTGTAGACTTCTATTCTTTCAAACTGTTCGCTGCTCAAAGATTTCCCTCGAATATGTACATCTTAACATTATCGACCATTTATGAGAATCAATTTAATCTCTTAAGTGCCGCCAGTCCAGCTCCGGCTCAGTTTGTGAATCATGTGATATTCACTCCTTGAAATGTGAAATTGAACTGTTGATAGCCTCGTTGTAGCGGAGCAGCCACCTGACGGGTTATGCTAAGCTCAAAAAAAGGAGCCGTCAAAATGCCGGGTAGCCGTGTTATTTATCAGAACTGGATAGTAGAGCTGGGACTGGACCCGCTTAAAATCAAAAACTTCTTTGACATTATTGAAACCAGCAGCGAAAAATCCGCAGAGATCGACCGCCAGGTCAGAGCTGCTATGGAAAGTCTCTCAGAAGATGAGATGGAGTTTGTCATTCGCTTTTATTTTATGGGGCAGGGTTATAACGAAATCTCGGCCAAATCAGGACGGGCTAATCATAAACTGGAAGCTCTGCATAAGCGGGCGATTCGCAAGTTGAAAAACCGTCTGCAGCCGTTTGTCAAAAAAAGCTTCGGCATAAAATTAAAAAAAGGGAGAGCCTGTCTGATTTGTGATTCGCCAGAGCGGGCCAAAATCGACAGGATAATTTTGAAGAAAAAAGCGGAAGAGACCTGGAGTCCGGTCATGAAACGGATTTTTGACCAGTTTGGAATTAAGATAAAGTCACCACAGACGCTGATCGGACATAGGAAGTATCATTGAGCAGCGTAACACAGGAACCCACCATAAATGGTGGGCCACCCGCGCTGATCGGACATCAGAAGTATCATTAGCGCCGCCATGTTTCGTGGGCGGCAGATGTCCTCATCTGCCCCTTGAACAAACGGTTTACAGGAACCCGCCCCGAGGCTATGCCATAAACGGTGGGACACCCG
>JADFLZ010000518.1 GCA_022564135.1 Candidatus Zixiibacteriota bacterium | reverse complement strand
AATGCTGATACAGGCCGTTGGCAAAAAAACCAGTCCCTAAGAGCAGCACCAAAGCAGCTGCGGCCGCCATGGCAACAGCCGGCATTCTGAAAGGAACAGATTTTGGACCGCTGGATTCGCGCTCGGCATCAATTTCATCAAGCTTGCTGAGAATATTTCCGCGCATGCGCTCAATGGCCGGGATATCAGTTTTGACTTTGAGTTTCTCTTTTAACAAAGACTGAACAGCACCGTGCAGCTGATATCGCCCGAAACAATCCTGACAATGATCAAGGTGGCGCTTTACTGCCTGGGTATCAATTTCAGAGGCTTCTTTATCAATTATTTCATATAGTAAATCTAATGCTTCCTGACAATTCATTTTTGGGGGCCCTTAATCAAACCGTTTCTGATGGCATAATCTAATAATTCTTTCTGCAGCAATTTTCTTCCTCGATGTAGTCGTGACTTAACTGTTCCAAGTTGTAAATCGGCAATTTCTGCTATCTCCTGATATGAAAATCCTTCAATGAATGAAAGAACCACGACTATTCTGAAATCATCGGGTAATTCATCTATCGCCTTTTTAACATCATCATCCAGCATCTTGGCAAACAATTCTTTTTCCGGATTATCTCCGTCCGAATTTGCTGCCAGTTGTCCATACAAATAATTGTCATCAATATCATCAACGTTAACCGACATCGGTGAACGAGACTTTGAGCGGTATTCATTTATAAAGACATTGGTCATTATCTTAAACAACCATGCCCGGCAATTTGAACCCGTCTCAAACTTGTCCCAGAAACGATAAGCTTTTACTAAAGCTTCCTGTACCAGGTCTTCGGCATCGCCGACATTTTTTGTCATTCGCAAGGCCGTCCGGTACAGGGCATCCATATGAGGCAACGCCTCTTTTTCAAACGCCTGTCGTTTCCTGGCGATATTGGAAGTTGTGTCAGCCACCGGAGACCTCCGGTCCTGACATATTCCAACTGGCCAAGACGTATAAGCAAAACAGCTTAGCTGATAATAGAGTTCCCATTTAGGCAGAAAATATAAGCCAATTTTGCTGCTTTTGCCACCTTAAGGCCAGAAAGATTACAAAAGAAATCTGCTCTCCTCTGGCGGCCTGCTTAAGGCTGTAATCGCTTTTGCTGCAAGAACTTTCATTGCTTGATGGTGGCATCATAAAGGGAAAGCTATGGCCCGCTGGCAAGATTTATGATTCATAATGAAACTATAGCGGCTATAAAATTTATCTGTCAGAAGCGGCGGTTTTATTTAAAATCCGGTAAAGCGCCCCGTCTGATTTTTCTACTATCAGAATTAATTCAAAATTTGAGCTGAGTTCATCAGGATCATATAAGAGTCTTCTGCTTTTTTGGGTGAACCAGGCCAGGTAAACGTTTTCTTGTTTTTCAAATTTTGCAGTAAGTAAGTCAAAATCGCCGGTTTTTGATTCTGGTAAGTTATGGGAATACTTTCCGGGCGACATTGAAGCAGGCAGTCCGCTTAAGGCATAGATGCCATCTGGATAGTTGCTGTAGGTTTTGCCTTCTGGCGGATTTTCTTTTAAGTAGCCGGCCAGTCCGGAGTCTTGCCAGCTTATTGTTGAATAACCGCCGGCCCCTTCTGAAATAGCAGCGCTTACTTCTTTAAATAAGCCGACAGACAAGAAAACTATCCACAAAACAGAGTATATTGCGGCCGCCTGCTTTGGCCATCTTCTTGAAAAATTGATTGAATCAATGGCCACGATAATAAATAGCAGGATCGGTACATAGACCGGGGATAAAAGTCGATAATCGATTCTGTCGAAAGCAACAATCGAAGATGCAATTATTAAATAGAGAATATAAATCAGGGCAAACAGGCCGGACGCTTTCAATTTGATTTTTATGTTATCGCTCAGAGCCGAATTTTTAATAGTCTTCAGTAAGAAGATAAAAAACGGTACCAGAAGCAGAGAAAAGATTACGATTCTTAATTCGACATACGAATCTGTAGCAAAAAGCCAGGAACTAAAAGTATCAAGCGTGTACAAAATATTTTTTAAAACCGGGATATCTGAACTGGCTCTGTGGCC
>JADFLZ010000076.1 GCA_022564135.1 Candidatus Zixiibacteriota bacterium | reverse complement strand
AATTCGGCGAAACGAAATCAAGATGCAGGGACATAGCTCTACAAGTACCGGACTTATTGATATTCTGCTGCTGGCAAAATACAGACTGCTCCGCCTCAATACGCCAGGTTATACCATAGGAATTTCGCCGACTTTGGGGCTTGAAATTCCAAGCGGCGCTGACAACTTCACTTCCAACAGCTGGGATTTGCACCTGGGAACATTTGTATCAGGACGCAGCCGTTCCTGGGGCATCGACGTTAATGTGACCTACGTCTGGAATGGCATGGCCAGAACCAGCAGCGCCAATCGTGACGCCGGTGATGAGTTTTCAATGGAAAGCGCTTTGGCCTACCAGTTTGGTCTTGGACAAAACGCTAATTTCGCTCTGGCACCTGTTATAGAATTTTCATACTTAAAAATTTCTTCTGATTCAAAAGACGGCAACACCATAGCAAATACCGGCGAGTCGGTCCTTTTGCTTTCCCCCGGCTTCAAAGTGACATTGTCATCAATTATACTGGAAAGTCTCCTGCAATTTCCCCTCTGGCAAAATCAGCTCGGTCTGCAGACCGAACGTGCCCCCAGCTTCCTTATTGGCATCAGAATCATGAACTGAACCGGCTCAATCAAGCCATACGTCCGCGGATCCGGTTAATTTATAAAGTGGGCGACTCGAATTAAATTGAATTGCTGCCAATGGGAACTTTTCTAATAACAAGTCGTTACTGGAATTAAGATATTGACAAAATAACAGAAACCAGTATATTGAAAGCCATGAAGACTATTACAGACATAAATGCAGCGACAGCAATCTCTACCTGTCAGCATCATCACCATCATCATACCACCCCCCGGGTCGGCATGTGATGCTTTGTCTGTAAATAGTTAAAGATAAAATTATAACGTCGGTCCCTTGACCGGCGTTTTTTTATAACTCCCTTAAAAATATAATCGCCGGTCAGGGCCTGAAATAAAGGAAATGGTCATGACAGCAAAAAACTAAGCCCCCATTAAACTGGGTCTGCCTAAAGGAAGAATGCAAGCAGGCGTCATTCGCCTTCTGGCTGATGCCGGTATAGAGGTTCGTGTATCTGACAGAGGCTACCGTCCCAGAGTATCTATTCCCTGGATTGAGGCAAAAATCCTCAAACCGCAGAATATTATCGAGATGCTCCATATAGGTTCGCGCGATCTCGGTTTTGCCGGAGCCGACTGGGTGGCCGAATTACAGGTCGATCTGGTTGAACTATTAAACACCGAACTTGATCCGGTCGAACTGGTCGCCGCCGCCCCCATAGAGTATCTGAAAAATGGAACGCTGAAAGGCAGGCGACTGACCAAAGAGTGGATCGACAAAAACGGTTGGGACGCCGTCTGCATAAAGTCCTATGGAGCCACCGAAGTCTTTCCGCCTGAGGACGCCGACTGCATTATAGATATCACTTCAACCGGTGAAACACTTCGTATCAATCGGCTGCAGTCATTTTCAACCCTGCTGAAATCCTCGACCCGCCTGTACGCCAACCCGCGGGTACGTAATGAACTGCTTCGATTTCTTGAGTCCGACCCGACTGATATTGCTTTACGGTCGTTGCAAAATGGCTTTGCTGTCCAGCTAAGTGATCTTAGTCAGGCTGTTGCTGTCGTCAATAGTATAGCGCCGGAGCATCTTCAACTTTCAGTCGAGAATCCTAAGAGCCTGATATCTGGACTAAAAAATTACGGGGCACTGTTTATAGGAGAACGAAGTGCCGAAGTCTTCGGCGATTATGGAGTCGGCCCCAATCATGTCTTGCCGACATCCGGTGGCGCCAGGCGCACTGGCGGTTTGTCGGTAACGTTTTTCCTGCGGCAACCAACATGGCTAAAAATGCGAGAATCTGATGAACTAAAGAATATAGCCCGTGATGCGGCCGAACTGGCTGAGCTCGAAGGTCTCAAATGGCACGCCCGCGCCGCCAAAGCGAGGCTGCCATAAATTATTCTGACGGAACTCAAAAGTACTGCCTGAATTATTTCCGTTTATGACATCGTTGAGATTCAGGCGTTGCCGCCAATCCTGCCTTCTCAACATAGGCATCAATCAAAACTCAGCAAGAGACAGATTACGCTTCTACTCCTGCCCTGACATAATTGACGATTACATAATCGGAAAATATCGTTATTTCCTATCAAATTAGTTACAAAGCTAATATCCAAGATAATTATTTCAACTTAATCAATAGAAGTACTATATTGGACAGCAACAGGTTACGCTCTTAGGTGGGCTGTCGTGTGATTTTTTTCACATAATTCCTTGACATTGTCAAGAAGCCCGCCGATATTGCCGATATTAGAGTCGTAAACACGATTATTGAAATTGTAGCATTTAAGGCAGGAAATTATGAGGAATCAAGCAGCCAGCGCCGGACCACATATCCTTCCCCTGAGAATCTACTTAGGAGTGGCAGGAGCGCTCTTAGTTCTGACCGCAATTACGATCTTTGCAGCCCAGGCAGATTTTGGATCCTGGAACCTGGTAGTTGCTTTACTCATAGCTGCCGTAAAGTCTACTCTGGTAGCTCTTTTCTTCATGCATCTCAAATATGACAACCGCATATATTCCGTTATTTTCGTCGGAGCTATTCTATTTCTCGGCATTTTTATTACTTTTACAATGTTCGACACTCTCAACAGAGGCGGAATTAACCCGTTGACTAAAATGCCCATCAAGCAGTACGCTGCCATCTATGAATCAAACGGCAGTCCCATTCCGGTAAGTGAACGAATTTACAATGTTTCAGGCCGTATTGTTTCAAATGATTTCTTTTTATTAAACGGCTATGGCCCTATCAAGCAGGAATTAACAGTTGATCCCATAAACGAAAAGCTGGCCGCTAGTGGTGAAAAGATTTTTAACAAAACTTGTTTTCGCTGTCACCGGCTTGATGAACGCTTTACCGGTCCCCCTCTCGGCGGGGTTACAGCTTTCCGGTCTCCTGCCTTTATCATGAATATGATTCTTAATCCTGAAGAAAATATCAGACGTCACGCCGGTGTGCAGGCTCTGCAAAAGCAGTATTACACAATTATGACCAATCAAGATTTAAGTATTGATGAAGCCAGAGCAGTTCTGGAATATCTCAGATCAGCGAATGAGAGGGCTGGAAAATAAAACTCTAATAAGGAGACAATATATGAGACACACTCTAACAATTACGATTATAGGCATACTCGTTTTGGTGTCAATGGCATTAGTGGACAAGCCTAATGCTATACCATCTTTTGCCAGAAAATATGAGACGAGCTGCATAACCTGCCATACGATTTTCCCCAAGCTCAATTCGTTTGGTGAAGCTTACCGCTTAAATGGCTTCCAGTATCCCGAAGATGATGCCGATCAGACTAAGGACGAACCGGTTTCTTTAGGCGCCGACGCTTATAAAAAGGTTTTCCCGAACGCCGTCTGGCCAAACGACATCCCCGGAACTCCCCCTATCGCAATCAGGGTAGCTTCAGGCTTCAATTACGACAGGCAAGGAGAAGTAAAGACAGAATTTTTATCTCCCTCTCTGATTCTCATGACCGCCGGAACGCTGGGAGAAAACGTCAGCTTCTATGCCGGCGCCCACTTATTTGAAGAAGGCGAAATAGGCTCAATTGACAGAGCCTTCTTTCAGATTTCTAATCTGTTTAACAATAAGCTGCCGGAACATTTTCTGAACCTGCGCATCGGCCAATTCATTCCCAATATCGTTCCCTTTGCAAATCATCGTGGTCTGGCGGTGACTCCCTACGCCTTTAATACTTATTCAGCCACGGCGGATGAATTTGGAGCAGAGCACGCCCATGGCAGTGAATCGTTTGGAATCGAAACATTTCAACTCGGGGTTGAGTTATCGGGCATTGCTTCCGGCAGGTTTCGCTGGGGCATGGGTTTTGTCAACGGCTCCGGAGCTGCAGCTGAAAACAGTTCAGCCAAAGACGGTTATTTCAGAGCGGCTTACAAATTCGGCGGCATGGGCTTCGACGGCTCTGGCGGGACAGCCGACCCGCGCGGCAGAAATTGGATTGACAATTCAATTACCCTGGGAGGCTTTACTTATTTCGGCAGCTACCCCAATGATGGATTGGTTGGTTCCAATGATTTGAGCAGAGAACGCTATGGCCTTGATTTTAACGTGCTGTTTCAAAACACCAACTTGTTTGGCGGCTGGATTCACGGTAAGGACGAAGTGGTCGAAGGCAATCTGGCTTTAGACAAAAAGTATGACCTCGGCTTTGTGGAACTTAACCAGGTCATCTATCCCTGGCTGATAACCCTGGCGAGGTACGAAAGAGCCGAACCGGAAGCTCAGCAAAGTATCGAACGTGTTGTGGCCGGCGTGGCGGCTCTCTATCGAGCCAATATAAAGTTCGTAGTCGAGTCAGCCGTGGACCCGTCAGATCTGAATTTTTCTAAACTAAATGTAAGATTAGATTTTGCCTTTTAACTTTATAGTGAGGAGTGAGAAAATGTCCTTTATCAAATACACTTTAATTATAGCCTCTGTCGGAGCATTTGCGCTTCTGTCCTGCAGCGTTGATGACAACCCGGTCTCATCACCGGCGATGGACATGTCAACTGAATTGATAATTCAGCTGAACATCCAGCCAACCGATGCCCTCAGGACTGTCGAAACCTGGAACTACTGGACTGTACCGGTCAATGTCGCTTTCGTGGCCGAAATCGGTGGAACAGATGCCCCGGCCGACACTGGTGCTCACCACGGAGTCAGCAGCTCTTATCCAGTCGTCCTGCTTCAAAAAGCAGCCGGAGTAGCAGCAGCCGATTCGGCAGATATTCTGGTCGGTTCGATAGAGCTGCCACAAATGCATATCAAAATGTCTATCGGCGCCGCCAAAGAACTGTGGGAGATGGAACACGATGGTGCCTTAGTCGAACATCATGCTGAAGTTGGCTCCAACCATATTATAGTGGAGATTGCAGAGACCGCAACCGGCCACGAGGCCCATGGCGGTTTGACTGTCTCTCATTGTCATGTCACTTTGATTGCCGAAAGCGCCACAGACACATTTGAAGTACATTTGGTGCCGGTGCAGACCGAACATGGCCTGCGCTACGAAGCAAACGCGGAGCTGCCCTACGACAGCTATAATCTGAGTCTGGAAATTGAACCTCCCGGATTTTTCCGTGACGAGGAGACAATGACTAAGTGGACAACCGATATTTCGGCGGCTTTTTCCGGATTTGTTTTCGACAGTCAATTTACAGGCGGCACAGTCGGTTCGACTACCTGGGTTGGTGCCTCAAACGATTCACTTAACATAACTCTCAGGGCCGGAGCGGTAGCAACATATGGCGCCGTGGGCATGGGCCTGCTGCCTAAGTCAGGAAACGAGACTATCAACTTTTCCTTAAAGCTGGATGACCCGACCGTCGAAGCCCACGAGCAGCCACTGGCCGGTTCCATCGTCACCTTGACGGTAATCAACGCTGAAACAGGCAGCACTATTATAAAAACCTTGAAACCGATTTACGGTCATGAAGGCTTCTACTTCGGTGAGAATATGCATTTGGGGCTTGGAGAGCATACAGCAGATGCTGGCGGCGGAGATGACCACTAAATTAACATTATAATTTAAATGAAAGTGAGACAATAAAATGAAACTGATTAAACTCTTAAGTCTTGGATTAATCCTGGTGATTTTTCAGTTTGCCAGTTCAGATGCAGGAGATATAACCGGATTTGTGAAAGCCAAGAGAAGTAAATATCTGCCAAAGACAGTCGTTTATATTGAAAGCGCTCCGGGCGACTTCACACCCCCGGAAAAGAATCCGGTCATTGACCAGAAAAATATGATCTTTTCACCACATATACTGCCTGTATTGGTGGGAACGACTGTTGACTTTTTAAATAGCGACGATGTCGCCCACAACGTCTTCAGTCCGGATAAATCTGCTGACAAAATGAATCTGGGCACCTGGCCAAAAGGGGAGATCAGGTCATTCACCTTCAAAAACAGCTGTGAGAAAGTCTGTGACCCGGTCCTGCTATGTAATGTTCATCCTGAAATGGAAGCCTATGTGGTAGTAATCGACAATCCTTATTTTAGTAAAGCGGACGACTCTGGTTTCTTTAAGATTAGCGGTGTTCCGCCCGGAAAATACAATGTCAAAGTATGGCACCCTAAACGCAAAGCGGAGGATGTCAGTATAGTTATGCCGGACTCCGGCAGTGTAGAAATTGAATTTGCTTTAAAGAAAAAATAATTGCATTTATATAGGAATATATCAAATAAGGCAGGCGCTGGCCGTCTGCCTTATTGTAGGGATGCTAAAGTGAATATTGCTAATAATCGGAAATTTTCAGTCGGGCTAGTTATTGCAGCCTTGTCAATTCTGGCCCTGGTCACAAGCTGCGACTTTATGAACAATATTCCTGTAAGCAGCGACGATTTAACCTACATCGAAAAAACAATTTTCTTCAGCGAAGAGTTCAGAGCCATACCGGCTCACATGACCACAGAGTTCTGGGAAAAAAGCGATTGGCCTGAAGAATTCCTTGAAGCCAGCTGCGGTACCTGCCATCTATCAGAGGAAGTTCCCAAGACTTCTTTGCTTACCCAGGGACGCATTCTCTTTAGAGAAAAAGGCTGCATCAGCTGTCATAGTATTAATGACTTTTATGAGGATAAAGTTGACGAACTGGGACCCGATCTTAACGGCATCGGCAACAAAGTAAATCGCGGCTGGCTGTACCACTGGCTTAAAGATCCCCACAATTATCTCGAAAACCCCAGAATGCCGACTTTCAGGCTTGATGACCAAAAGCTGTTCAGTCTTATAGAATACCTGATGAGTTTAGACGATAAAGACTCTCCGCCGGTTTTCATAAGTGAGATGCCAGTTGAAAATGGAGATCCGGATCGCGGGGATATTCTGGTAAGAGAGTCACGCTGCATTTCCTGTCATTCTATTCATGGTCGAGGCGGCACCTTCGCTCCCGAACTTGAAAGAGTCGGGGACAAAGTGAAAGAAGAGTGGCTTCCGAATTTTCTGCGTAATATCCATTATTACCAGCCGCGCAAAAAAATGCTGGCCTTTAATTTCTCCAGTCAGGAAGCACTAGACATCGCGGCATATTTTTTCGATGAATTTACCGAAGATGACTATCTCTACCCGCAAAAATTAAATGCAGCTCAAGCGGCTCTGTCACCAGAAGAGCGCCAGCAAAAAGTAATTAAAGGCAAGCAAATCTTCTGGGGCTACGGCTGCCGCGGATGTCATAATGTAGCCGATATTCCGAAGCTGAAAGTCGGTACCGATCTCTCAAATATCGGCAACAGGTCGGTGTCATCTCTCTATTTTGGAGACAAGGACGATGTCGCCCGCAATTTGCACAACTGGATTTTCATGAAAATAAAAAATCCGATTGCATTTGATTCCCTTTATAATATGCCCAATTTCAATCTTACCGATCAAGAGGCACTGGCTATTACTGTCGCTCTCCTGGGCAATAAAGAAAAAGAGTACCCCCCTGAATTCCTGGTCCACGAGCTGGAAAGTTCGCCATACACAAAACCTCCGGGCAAGTTTGGTGAGCTTTTTGAGAGATACAGCTGCATCAGTTGTCACACTGTTGAAAAATATGGAGGCACGCTTTCGACTGTTTCACTGACAAATGTCGGCAGCAGGGTCAAATACGAGTGGCTGAAAAACTATCTGCTTAAACCGTTCGCTGTCAGACCGATTGTCACGGCCAGAATGCCCCGATTCAGAATGACTGAAGCAGATGCCGAAGAAATAGCCAGATACTTAAAAGAAGTTTATGTAAGCAGAGAGATACCAAAATTCCTCGAACATGAATTCACAGCTGAAGATGAAAACAAAGGCAGAAATATTTTTGAGCAGCAAAAATGCGTCAGCTGCCACATTGTTGACGGCCAGGGTGGCTACGTCGGGCCATCGCTTGACAATCTCGCCCAAAGACTGGAAACCGGCTGGGTCTATAAATGGCTGCGAAATCCCCAGAAATATCAGCCGCGCACGATTCATCCCAATTATGGCTTTAGTGAAAAAGAAGCCAAGCAACTGACTGCCTTCTTGATCAGGAAGCAAGCGGAGCCAAAATGAAGTTCTTCTTCCCAATAATAGTATTGGCGATTTTCATAATTGCCTTGAGTTGCCAGAATGACAGCCCCGAGCAGGAAGACTTGGCTTTAGAGGCAGCAAAAGAGTTTTTCCGGGAAACAGACGTGACAGTTGAGGATTCAAAACGTATGTACCTGCACTATTGCTCAGTCTGTCATGGAGCTGAAGGCAAAGGTGAC
>JADFLZ010000517.1 GCA_022564135.1 Candidatus Zixiibacteriota bacterium | reverse complement strand
TTCGAACTGGTTTTGATATTGACGCGGCTGCCGGTGACTGCCGAAAACGAACCGTTGTTTTCGTCGATGACTGTCGGCTCCAGACCGGTATAGTCAGGATAAAAAATCGAAAGCTTGATGCCGTTGACTCTGGGTTTGTCGACTACATCAACTTTTTGAATATCTGTTTTTGTGCGTCCGGCCTCGACATAGTAATCAAACGACCGGTTGACCTGCCTGAGTTTAACAGAAAACGAGAGCGAGTCGCCAAAATCTGTCTGGCCGCGTCTGATTTTTCTAATATCAATTTCAGTGGATTGCCAATTACCGCCGGTAAAGCGGTGATAAACTTTGGCAGTCTTAGGAAAGCCGTCGCCGGTTATGAAACCGCCGATTTCTATATCGCGATACTTAACCCATTCGGTCGAACCGGGAAAGGCCGAGAGCTGATAGCCCAGTGGCGGCGCCACCACAGCGGTCGGGTTGGAATAAACTTCCAGCGAATATCCAAAAAAGCCGGGGAAAATAAATAATACCGCGACTGAAAAAATTGCGGCCAGTCCGAACGTCCGGCCGGTCTTTAGAACCGCACCAAAAGTTAAAGCCTCATTAAAATTTACGTTGCCGGATTTTTGCAGAGCCTGCACTAGAGTTAAATCTATCAGCTCCGATGAATAGCCAACAGGTTTTGAAGATCTTGAAAACTGTATAGCTGCAATCAAGACGCCTTTAAGATCTGGATATTTTTCTTCAAGATTAACAGCTACCGAATCTATGTCGCCGTTAAAAAGTCTGGTCACAGCAAACTTGCTGAAAAAATAAAGAGCAACAGCGCCTGTAATAGTTAGCAGCGAAATTTTCAGCCAGACCGGCAGAATAAAAACCGCCGCCAAAAGAGACAGTACAAACCAGGCCGCCAGAACCGCGGCGCCGGTGGCCAGTAGCCCTGAGCCGAACAAAGTCAGCCGCTGTTTTATAAGTACATTTTTGAGTTGGCGGCTAAGTGTTTCTGCAGAATTTATGTTGGCCATTTTGAACCTCTGGTTTTGATTCGGTCTCAGACTATTATAATATTTACAGGGCAAAAACACTGCCCTTTATTTAAATATAATATATATCGTTTATTTATCGTATATCGTCAAACTATCTTACAAACGGCAGGTGAGAACTCTAAAAAAAGCCGTTTTTAGTGTAACAACCCATAAGTTAGTATGTTCAGCCCCATTTTCAAAGCCTCGAGTCGCTTCTCTTCGGGGTCATTGTGCACCTGCTGGTCTTCCCAGCCGTCGCCTATATCTGATTCCACCATAAAATAGACCACCACCCGGCCATCCACTATTACGGCATATCCACGGGGAGGATTGTTGTCATGCTCATGTATTTTGGGGGGGCCGTTGGGGAAATCGTAAAAACTGTGGTAAATCGGATGGTCAAAAGGCAGCTCTGTCACTTCCCGCTCAGGAAATAGCGCCGCCAGTTCTTTTGTAAAAGAGGCTTCCAGGCCATAGGAATCATTTACAAATAGAAAGCCGCCCAGAGATAAATACTGACGCAGCCGCTGCCGTTCTTCTTCTGAGAAACTGATAGTGCCGTGGCCGGTGGCAAACAAAAAGGGATAGTTGAAAAGCTCCGGGTCGGTCAGTTTAACCACCCGCTCGACTGTATCTACCGGGTAGTCTGTATTGTCGCGCACAAATTTGAGTAAATTCGAGATTGCCGAGCTGCCCCAGTACCAGTCTCCCCCGCCTGAATAATGCAAACGGGCTACTTTGATAGCCGAGGGGTTGGGGTGGTAGGCGGCATCTTCGGTGATTTTGGCTCCACGTGGAATCTGGATTCTTCTCTGAGCTAAAACCGAGCTGGCTAAGCCAGCCATTATAGTGAGAATTAGCAAGAGTTTTAGAGAGCGGATTACCATACTCTAATATACACCCAAAATCGCTTTTTGCCTGAAAAATGTTGACCAATAGCCCCAAAACTGCTACCTATCTGATGAGTTGACAATTTTACTCAAGTCCGTTAGCGTAGTTAAATAGACGAGAACCCACCTGAAGGTAGGCTGCCCAGGGCTTTTTTGTAGCACTATATAAAATT
>JADFLZ010000516.1 GCA_022564135.1 Candidatus Zixiibacteriota bacterium | reverse complement strand
TTATATACGGTCCTGCTTTTAAGGCAAATTTCCTTTTGGCAAAAACCGAAGATATCAGGTCTGAGAATCAGGTCGAAGAAGACAACTGGGTAGCCGCAGCCGAGTGGGCTGATTCACTCGGAGCCGATGTTTTGACTTCGTCTGTTGGATATATTGACTGGTATAAGTATGAAGATTTAAACGGTGAGACAGCAGTTATCACTGTAGCTGCAAATATTGCTACCTTTATGGGTATTGTGGTCTGTAACGCCATGGGAAATATGGGACCCGGAGTCGGAACACTGATTGCGCCGGCAGATGCTCACTTTATTTTATCAGTAGGAGCAGTAAACGGCGCCGGCGTAATTGAAAGTTTTTCATCGCGGGGACCGACATTTGACGGACGAACCAAGCCCGAAGTTTGCGCCAGAGGCAGAAGTGTCTGGTCAGGCTCGGCAAATTCTGACAGTAGCTACGCCAGTGTCAGCGGAACTTCTCTTTCCACGCCTCTCATCGCAGGAGCTGCATGTCTTCTGGTTCAGGCCAGACCGGATATGCCGCCTAAGATTATCCGACAAGCTCTGCTGGAAACAGCGGATAATGCTGATTCGATAAACAACACTTACGGCTGGGGTGTAATTGATCTCCTTGAAGCTTTTACCTGGGGAGCAGAATTTTCTGTTGATACTTCTATAGGAAACGCTCCTCTGACCATTCAGTTTACGTCAAACTCTTCTCTGCCGGTATTTCAGTACAACTGGGATTTTGGTGATGGCGGCAGTTCCGATTCGGCAAGCCCGAGCTATGAATATAAAGACCCCGGAACTTATGATGTTACTTTGACGACTACGACAATCTACGGAAACATCGCAAATAGACAGTTGGGACTCATTACACTTTATGGTGACACCATGACAATCGGAACCGACTCGGTTTTCGCCGGCGAGAAGTTAGAAATCAGCATTGAACTGGTCAACACTCAGTCGCTGACTTCGCTGGTAATACCATTTAAGTATGGCGGTTCCACTGATTTCAGATTTGACTCGGTCAGCCTTGGCAACCGAACTGACTACTTTGAAAAAATTAGTTCAATCGGGATCGATGTTAACAATAACCGTTATGGATTCAGATTGCTGGCCGACAATGGCGGCGGCTCGCCGCCTCTCGCTCCGGGTAGTGGTGAAATTCTCAAAATTCATCTTTCAATTGACAGCTTCTCTCTTGGAGGAATTGCTGCAACTATTGATACGACCTCTTTCTTGAGTAACAAACTGCAGCTGATTACAGCTTCGACCAGCTATACTCCGATAGTATTTGTCGGTTCAATAAGTTCTAAAGAGATTATCAGAGGGGATGCCAACTACGATAACAAAATATCTGTTTCGGATCTGGTTTTTTTAATAGATTTTATTTGGCGGGGAGGTCCCGGCTCAGTAACCGTGCAGTCTTTGGATATGAACTTTGATTATAAAATTGATACCAAAGATATTACAACACTCTTTGTAGTAGAATTTCCCACACCCTGAGTTCCACCAGTAGAATTTATTCCAATATAACAGCCGACTATTGCCACAATCAATCCAAAGAATATTGTCTTCAGTATTCCGCTAAAAAAATCTATCATCAAAACAAACCCCACGATCTCAGAAATAAAAAGTCTGGGAGTAACTCCAAGCTCGGTATATGCAATGAGCATGGCACCCCCAATTCCGGCTAAATCACCTATAATTGCAAGTAATGGAAAAGATACAAGACAGGCTATAAGTCTTGGAACAACAAGTTTCTTTATAGGATCTGCCCCTAAGGTTTTCATAGCATCTAACTGCTCAGTTACAGCCATAGAACCAATTTCAGCAGTAATACCAGAACCTACTCTCCCCCCAACAAGCAAGGATGCAAGTACAGGACCCAGCTCTCTAACTATTGCAAGCGCAACAAGAGGTCCAACTAATCCTTTTGCTCCAAATGTCTTAAAACCATAAGACATCTGAATTACCATTACCATACCTATTGAAGTTGCCGACAATACTACGATAGGTATAGACTTAAAACCTATTTGATATAGCTGCTCAATTATCAGCTTGAATTCTATCGG
>JADFLZ010000515.1 GCA_022564135.1 Candidatus Zixiibacteriota bacterium | reverse complement strand
CTAAATAAATTATTGTTGCATGCTCATGAATTGCTCATGTTTAATTGCTATTGCAAGAAACCATTCTCTAATCTTTTTGAGTCGGTCCGACAACTCGAATCCATGAACAACCGTATTTACATAATTCTCGGTTGCCTCTGTTACAAGTATTGCAATGCCATCCAGAGATTGAGGCCGTGGTATACTATAATTGTGATTTGCATACCACAAATTTCTCGACTTCGCCAAGTGATACTTTACAAATTCTGACCAGCTTGCATGTGTTAGTCGACTTAGATTCTTGAACACGAATAGATATTCTCTTTCCATATTACAACCTCGTGCCCGAACGGCTATAGTTCCAAAGCCTTTTAGGTCAGAGTAATTCACTTCCTCTAATTTGAATCTAGCTTCGTCAAAATCCTCTAGTATCGAAGTTTGAATGCGCTGTTGGATAAATCTGTTGCCGGAGTTCGTTGACTTATCGTTTTCTATTTCGTCGTAAATCTTCTTGCTCGTTGCAAGTGAAACTTTAATAAATTTATTAAATTCCTCTGCTTTAAGATTTTTGCAAAGATATGCTAGGTCAATCGCAGTTTCGCATACAGAGCGACCAAGAAGTAGTGCGATTTCTAAACGGTGGTCACAAATTAAGTATAGATATGTGTCGTATAATTTATAAAGTCTAACCATCAGGCCAATCAGTATGCCCATGTGATTTGGTTCAATCTTTAATCGGGGGAGAAGTTTTGCCGATAAAAGTAGCGAGGACCGAAGTTCGTTGGATGCCGCAACTAAGTCAGTCATAAACGCATCTTCACTATTACGTTCAACATTAAGGTTTGGCAAAATCAGAGGTTTAGCTTCTTCACGTTTCCCTTTATAACCCAAATCAGATATTTCTTAAGTCAAGCCCTAAGCAGCGGCTTCTTTTTCGGCTTTGGACATTTCGATTACTTTCAGGGCGGTGTCGTGGGGGACTTCTTCATAATGCGAAAACTCCAGCGCATAGATTCCCTGACCCTGTGTCATTGAACGCAGGTCGACCGAGTACTGATACAGTTCCGCCTGCGGCACCGAGGCTCTGATAATCTGGTTGCGGCCGTCGGGGTCCATACCGGCAATTTTGCCGCGCCGTGATGACAGATCACCCATGACATCGCCGGTGTTGTCATCGGGGACAGTTACTGTCAGATTATAAATCGGCTCAAGCAGAACCGGTTTGCATTCCATAAAGCCCTGTTTGAAAGCCATCATACCGGCAATCTTAAAAGCCAAATCGGATGAATCAACATCATGGAACGAGCCATAGTATAAGGCCACTTTGACGTCGACCACCTGTGAGCCGGCCAGTCCGCCATGCTGCATTGATTCGACCACGCCTTTTTCCACAGCCGGAACATACTTGGATGGTATAACGCCGCCTTTGAGTTCGTTTAAAAACTCAAAACCGGTGCCGCGGACGTTCGGTTCAATGCGAAGATGAACGTCACCGTACTGACCGCGTCCGCCTGATTGTTTCTTGTGCTTGTATTGCTTTTCTGTTTTGCTTTTAATTGTTTCTCTGTAGGGAATTTTGGGGCGCACTAAGACTACTTCGACACCATAGCGGGCTTTCAGTTTTTCCATCAGAACATCAATATGAGTAGAGCCTTGGGCGTACAAGACCTGCTGCTGCAGGGCAGGGTCGGAGACAAGTTTGAAAGTGGGGTCTTCTTCGTGCAGTTTGTGAAGTCCGGTGGCGATTTTTTCTTCGTCACCTTTGGTTTTGGATTTTATGGCGGTATCCATAACGGGGTTGGGAAATTCGACTTCGGGAAAGGTAACAGAGAAACTGGAATCCGCCAGAGTGTTACCGGTGTGCGTGTTTTTGAGTTTTACTAAAACACCGATATCACCGGCCGCAATAGATTGAACATCAATTCTGTTTTTCCCCTGAAAAGTATAGGTTTGTGAGGCTCTTTCGCCGGAGTTGTTCTGTTGATTTTTCAAATCAAGTCCCGACTTAATGGTACCTGAATAAGCGCGGAAAAATGAGAGCTCACCCAGGTGCCCTTCGGAGAAGGTTTTGAATATGAACGCCGAAGCTTTGGCCGCTGCATCCGGCGCGACT
>JADFLZ010000514.1 GCA_022564135.1 Candidatus Zixiibacteriota bacterium | reverse complement strand
GTGTCGGATTATCGGGACTTTCTATGGCTGAATATTTTCGTGATGAAGAGAACCAAGATGTTTTAGTATTTATCGATAACATCTTCCGCTTTGTTCAGGCAGGTTCGGAAGTCTCCGCGCTTTTAGGACGTATGCCTTCGGCTGTGGGCTATCAGCCGACACTCGGCACCGAGATGGGCGCCCTGCAGGAGCGGATTACATCGACCCGATCCGGTTCGATTACCTCGGTGCAGGCGATTTACGTACCGGCTGATGATTTAACCGACCCGGCCCCGGCTACTACCTTTGCTCACCTTGATGCGACCACCGTACTTTCCAGACAGATTGCAGAGCTTGGTATTTATCCGGCAGTCGACCCGCTTGATTCTACCTCGCGGCTGCTTGACCCGAACGTTGTCGGAGAAAATCATTACCGCGTCGCCCGCGAAGTTCAGATCGTTCTGCAGCGTTACAAAGATTTGCAGGATATTATTGCAATACTTGGTATTGATGAACTGTCAGAAGGTGACAAGCTGATTGTACAGCGCGCCAGAAAAATTCAACGCTTCCTGTCACAGCCGTTCTTTGTGGCCGAAGTCTTTACCGGCAAGCCCGGCAAGTATGTAAAAATCGAAGATACTATCAAAGGCTTCGAAGCTCTGATAGCCGGTGAAGTGGACCATATCCCTGAGCAGTTTTTCTATATGGTCGGCGGCATGGACGAAGTCAGAGAAACCTTCGAAAAGAGTAAGAGCTAAGCGCCATGTTTCAACTTTCAATAGTCACACCTGAGAAAGTAGTATTCGAGGGCCAGGTCGTCTCGCTTTTGGTACCCGGCATGGAAGGCTATCTGGGCGTATTGTCAAATCATGCCCCTCTTATTACGGCTCTGCAGCCGGGCAGAATAGAATTCCAGGATGATCAGGACAAAATCCAGATATTTTCTGTCTCAGGCGGGTTTGTGGAGGTCTCCGGTAATAGAGCCACACTACTTGCAGATACGGCTGAGCATTGTGAAGAAATAGATATAGACAGAGCCCAGACAGCCCTGCAGAAAGCTCTCAAAGCCTTGCAGGACAAAGAGAAAGCCGGACAGGTCAGCACTCCTGAGGCCAAAGAAGCCGCCCGAAGGGCTGCCAACAGAGTCAGGATTTATAAAGAGACCCATTAGCCAAAGAGTTTTGAGCCTGGAATCCCTGCCCGTTTTAGAGCCTTAAGCCTATGTCCCCAAACGGCTTGACTCTTCCCATTTTACAACAATTCATTTGGGGCAGTTGGTTGGCAATAAGGGGGCGCTGTTGTAACCTGTTGTCGCCTATTTGATTATCAAATTTAAATAACTTTTTTTCATAAATTCCTTGACATAAAGCACATATAATTAGTTCTTAAGCGAAGATTATGTTATGTTGATTAATATGGTTAAGGAAGATCAAAATAAAGATTGTTTGGCTGGTAGTGTGTGCTTATCTTATGTGAACAAGGAGATGATATAAGATGAATAAGATTGAGCTGACAAAAGAAGAATCTGAGCTGGGCGTAAGAAGCTTAGACATAACCATCGCCACGATGAAAGCCGAGTTGGATAAGCTTCAAAAGGCTCGCGACTTTTTGGCCGGACAAAATGGTTTAAAGCCATCCGGCTCGGCCAAGGGGAGATTGCCAAAAGGCTTACCGCAAAAACTTGTCTCTGAAGTGATGAAAAAATATAAGAGGTTAACCATAGGTGAGATCAGGCAAAAAGTTAAAGAAGACAGAGACTATCAGCTTCGAGATTCATCTGCCCGTAGGGGTTTACGAAATCTCATCAAACAGGAAGTTGTCTGGCTTGACGAAGACGGCTACTACAATTATAAGGAACCAACATCACCCAATACTGATGCAATTTATGAACTTATAGATGAAGTGAAAAATGAGACAATTCCTTAAAATAAAAACGGACAGTGGTTGTAGCCACTGTCCTAAACTTGAAATACCCAGCAAGGCGATTAAACATTGGAGGGCGTCTCATTGCTTACGTTAAGATACAGCATAGTTAAATCCTTGTCAAGGCATATTTTAGCCGGATTTGGGGTGCTTCTGCAACCTCAATTTCAGGGTTTCACTAAGCCCAATA
>JADFLZ010000513.1 GCA_022564135.1 Candidatus Zixiibacteriota bacterium | reverse complement strand
ATCAAAGTTTACAAGCAAGACAACGCTCTTTCTTTTGATAGGCTGCCTATTGCTATTGCAACCGGCAGTTTTTGGACAAAAGGTAGAGAGAGAAGAAATAGTAGTTTCGTTTGTCAGCCGCGGATTATTTTCTGAAGAATTTTTTGTCCAGTACGACGGCGAGCACATCTATCTGCCCCTGCTCGAGGTATTGAGCGCTCTGGACATGTTCGGGGCATTTGACCGAGCCAATCAGCGGGTGGAAGGTTTTCTGTTTACACCTTCTGACAAATTCACTTTTGACTATAAAAAGCTGGAAGTCTCTTATGGCGGCAAAAAACATGCAGTCAGCTATAATCAATTTATGGTCGAAAGCACAGACCTGTTTTTGAGAGTTGACCAGTTTAAGCGCCTTTTTGGACTCCCTTTTGAATTCGATTTTTCTGAATTGAGAGTGTCGATGCCCGCCGACAAAAGATTACCATTATATCAAAAACTCCTGCGCAAGCGCCTTCACAAAAAGCTAAAACAAAAAGAAAAAGAAATCGGGCCGGTTTACAGGCTGCCTCTTAAGCGCAGCTGGTTTTCCGGCGGAGCTTTGGACTGGCAGATTTCTAACAGTCTGGTAGGCAGGCAGAATCATTTTTACGGATTTGATCTGGGTTCATCGGTCTTGGGAGGTGATTTGGTTGTCTCTGGCGGCGGCAGCAAAAGCCAGGGTTTTGACCCCGAGCAGATGCGCTACCGCTGGAACTTTGCCTTTCAGGATAACAGCTATATTACCAAAGCCTCTTTAGGAGAAGTTTATACTGTTGGTGCCTTGGGTCGCAGCTTAAACGGAGCTATGGTGACCAACCGGCCGCTGGTGCAGCGCCGTTATTACCAGACTATCAATGTCAGCGACATTATCGGCCCCAACTGGGAAGTTGAACTGTACATAGACAACGAGTTAGTGGACGTAGTAACCACAGACTCAAGAGGCGAGTATAATTTCAATGTCGATCTGGTATATGGCAATACGCTGGTAACTTTGAAGATGTACGGACCTAATGGTGAAATCAAAAGCGAAGATAAATATTTCCTGGTTCCCTTTAACCTCATCCCTAAAGGTGAATTTGAGTACACCATAGCAGCCGGTGAAAGCAAAGTGCTCAGAGAAAACCGCCGCTATGCCCAGGCACAGGCGTTTTACGGGGTCAGCTCATGGCTCACAGCCGGTCTTGGACTGGAGCAGCCACTGGGAGCTCCGGGGGAGGAAAGTATCAGGTTTGCCGGCGAGCTTGGTGTTCAAGTGGGCGGCGGACTAACCTTTAGTACTGCCATTGCGCCCAAGCGGTCTATCGGTATTAACGGTTCTTTTAGCCGGTCCTCTTCCTTCTCACTGGCTGCAGGATTTACTAAATACTGGCCGGACGAATTTTTTAATCCTTTTAATCGCGAGTACCGGGCAATTTTCTCAGCCAGCGCGCCTCTTAAAATTAAGTCAACTCGCATAGGCCTCAGATACTATATTTCGGTAGACAAATTCCCTACGGTGCTGTCAACCAATATGAATTATGGAATATCCGGCTCAGCCGGGCCGGTAAATCTAAATTTACTGGGGAAATTCAGCCAGTCCAAATATGAATCAAGAACAGTAAATGACCTGGTTAACCAGATCTTTGCTACTGTTCATATTTATAAATGGATCCGCCCGCAGTTTAGAGTTGCCTACAATCATAGTAAACAGATGCTTGACAAATATGGCCTGTATATCGGACGGCGGGTTTTTAAAACCGCACAGCTTTCGGTTTCTTACGAACGCAATGAAACACTTAAAACTGACGCTGTTCAGGTGACCTTTCACCTCTTTACCGGTTTTTTGACTTCTACCACCCGGGGCATTTCTACCAACAGAGGCTCTACAGTCAGTCAGGTTCAGCGCGGCTCTATTCTTTACGATGGCAATACTCATTCAATTCGTTTTGATCGCCGGAATAATGTCGGTTATGCCTCGGCAGTTGTACGTCCGTACTTAGACCGGAATTACAATTCTCAAATGGATCCGGGCGAAGAGTGGCTGGATGGTATCCGCCCCAAGATGAAAGGTCCGTCGGGAATTCCCTCGGGGAAAAACAAT
>JADFLZ010000512.1 GCA_022564135.1 Candidatus Zixiibacteriota bacterium | reverse complement strand
TCTTCATGCTGGCGCTGGCAGGTTTCCCACCCACAGTTGGCTTTATCGGCAAATTTTATCTGTTTACAGCTGCCATCGATGGCGGCTTTATCTGGCTGACTGTCATAGGTGTTTTGAATTCTTTTATTTCAGTTTACTATTATCTGCGGGTGGTTAAAGTCAGTTTTCTGGAGAAGTTCGAGGGTACTTTCGCACCTGTCAAATATACACCTGCTATGATTGCTGTACTGCTGATTACACTGGCCGGGACTCTGGGGTTAGGTATTTTCCCCGAAAAACTCCTTGAGATTTCTCAAGCAGCGATTTTTGCTTTTCTCTAATTGTGGCGCAGGATAAAATTGCAGGTCGGCGGTCCGCCCCTGAAAATAAAATCTACCAGATAAGTGAGATCTAAAATCTGCGAAGAGGTGCCGTCGCAGTTGGCATCGCCAAATACAAAGGGGTCAGCCGGGTCGCCGCCTCTGAATATGTAATCGACCATAAAAGTAAGATCAAGTATATTGATGGCGCCGTCAGGATTGACGTCGCCCTGCAGAGCATAATCCCACAGATTACTAACG
The DNA here is from genome assembly GCA_022564135.1 of Candidatus Zixiibacteriota bacterium. Taxonomy (GTDB): domain Bacteria; phylum Zixibacteria; class MSB-5A5; order GN15; family FEB-12; genus JACZWU01. The sequence continues at coordinate 1,539 of JADFLZ010000512.1, read as the reverse complement.
AACTGAACAGCATCACCCGGATTGACAATGTTTTCGGGAGGTACGTTTTTATCAAAATAGTTCAAGGCGGCACACTCTACTGCGGAAATTCCTATAACAGCTGTCAGATTCAAATTACTGCTGTCAGCATGTAGATATTGCATGGTTATTTTGCCATCGGCTGTGAGAATAATTTCAAAATTGGCAGTAGAATCAAGCGGCACTACAAAATTCCCCGGTTTGTACCATTCTATTACCAGCGTGTCGAGGCCAGGGCTGCGGTAGAGAAACAACCCCGATGCCGGAATCAAATCTGTGTCGAAAATTAAATCATTCCAATAAACAGAGATTAGCGTTGAGAAATCTGAATTTGGTATTGAAAGTTGTCCAAAAAAGCCGTTGAAATTCACGTCGGTATTAGTAAAAGACAGCGCACCATTGACCCCGATATAAATTGAATTATAATCACCATCGTAAAACGGAAAAGTAAAGCCTATCGCCCAGGGACCGGTGGTGCCATCGTCGAGAGGATCAGAACCCGTGCCGTAGTACGAAGTGTTACTTACTTTTAAGCCCAGGTCTCTGGCAGAAACCCAGTTAAACTCCAGCCCGCTGGAATCTTTGGATGATATAGTATAATAGCTGGTGTCAGAGCAGGGAACTTCCAGAAAGACCGGCAGCAATATCAAAGAGTCCTTGGCTCCGGCCGAAACGCCCCAGTTTATCTTCAGCAGACCCTTATACTTGGCTATTCGGTCACCAATTAAAGTGGCGTCGATAGTGACTGCAATTTCCACAGAATCGAGCGGAAAAATCATGCCAATAGCCGGTGATACTTGAAGCCAGTCGGCAGTAGCCTGTTTGGTTAATGTATCACTGCTGGTAATATCAAAATCGAAAACATCGGAGCTCGATCTGTTGTGAAGCCAGACTTGCATTATTGCTGTTGAGTCTTCGCTCAGGCTGGTGTCAATAAAGATTGGCTCAGCATAGATTGAAGCCGGAGGATTTAATGCTGCAATAGCTGCAGCCAAATCCGGACGCGGACCTATAAGTTTAACCAGGTTTCCTTTTTGAAGAGTTCCGGTAGCTACTATTATATCTCTTATCTGGTCGGAGGACATATATGTTCCATAAAGTTCCTGGTAACGTCCTTGAAGACAGGCGGCGGCTCCGGCTACTATCGGCGAAGCGCCTGATGTTCCTCCAAAGGTAGCAGTATAGAAAGAATCTTCGACGCCGCCTCCATTGTAAAGTCCGCCGTAGCCGGTAGTGTAAATATCAGAGCCATAGCCTTGAATATTTACACGCTCACCATAGTTTGAAAAAGATTCTTCTTCGAGATCATTATTGTCAACCGGTGGGTGGCCGGCACCGGCAATAATTGCATGAGAGTTACGATAGCTGGTATCAAACAACTGACCGTATATGCCGGCATCGTCGAAGTCTTCGGCTCCGTTACCTGCCGCTTCTATGACAACAATTCCGGCTGCCCAGGCATATTGAATAGCGTCAAATATATCCTGCCAGTATTCCATACAGACATACCCTAGCTGGTCG
>JADFLZ010000511.1 GCA_022564135.1 Candidatus Zixiibacteriota bacterium | reverse complement strand
GAAAAGGCAGGCAAGGTCGTATCATCCGGTGTTTATTTCTACCGCATACATGCCGGCGATTTTGTGGAGTCAAAAAGGATGATGCTTATAAAATAGAGTGTTCTTAATAGTAACAGCATTGCGGCAAATTACTGAATAGGAGTGTGGGATCAATAACAGGGGCAACTTGTCATTCCGTCCCATTTTGTCATTCCCGCTTTAGTCCCGTGTATTCACGGGGAGTGCTGTTGTCGGGTATCCATCCCTTTTTGTCATTCCCGAGGGTCGTTGTCGGGAATCCATCCCTTCCCTTTCTTTCCATGCGTCAAACACCTACCTTACCCTCCATGCCCTACGCCTACGTCTACATCCTGGCCAGCAAGAAAAACGGCACCCTCTACATCGGCGTAACCCGCGACCTCATAAAAAGAGTCTACGAACACAAAAATGACGTAGTAGAAAGCTTCACCAAAAAACACCAGGTGCACGACCTCGTTTACTATGAACCGCACGACGACATCCACGCCGCCTTGCAGAGAGAAAAGCAACTGAAGAAATGGAACAGGGACTGGAAAATACGGCTGATAGAAAAGAGCAATGCTAAGTGGACTGACCTTTACGAGGGTCTATTAGGATAAGATGGATTCCCGACAACGGCTTTCGGGAATGACAAGGCTGGGGGTCGAGCGCAGTCGAAGGATGGGCCACCCTCGCGTGTGATTATTTGGCGATGGCAAAGAGCTGTTCCAAAATGCCACAGTCCTTGCACCCCTCACGCCCATCGGGTGGCTTGATCAGGTCATAAATTGTTCTAGCTTGTTCAAGAGACCAATCAACTAATTTTGGATTTATTTCAACCGGCCTAATACCAGATACAAAATTCAACATAAATCCATCTTCTGTAACAAAATCTTTATATTCTGAATCTTCAAAATTTGTAGAGGGCTCAGTGTAAACCAAATAAAGAGCTTCAACAGGATCAATTCCGTGTTGTTTACCGATTTTACAATACGCGTTTAATTGTACTTCATACATAGGTAACAGCCGGTCCTGCGTTTTTGTGAACTTAGCTGTCTTGTAATCAATTATCAAATACGCATTGTCACTTGTACGAAAAACTGCATCAATATCACCTGTCAATTTGATATTTGTTTTCTCGTCTTCAATGAAGAATCTTGAATGATGTAGGGGCTTGATTGATTCCACAACATCTCCAAGGCTTGAAAGCGAACTAGGAAGAGTACCGTGGGCCTTGACCCAGCTATCAATAACTTTCTTGGAATAAGAATCCAAAGTGCTAAATATGCCAGGGAATATTTGGTATGGTAATTTATTGCCCATTTTTAGTTTTATCCAAAAACATCTAGGACAAAAATCAGCCAGAGCGATCGCACCCAAGTTTTTTGCAGATATTCTAAGTTGGCCCATCACGGTTCGTCCTTGTTATTTCCAATAGTCGCAGTACTTTCTCGCAAGTCTTAAGCCTTCTCATTTGATACGTTTTTTTGCAGTCAGTATGCGATCAAGAAACTTTATATTAAGAGCACTTCCCCTACGCTTTTTCGGCGGCGTGGATTTTTTTGATGCGTTTGACGTGGCGGCCACCCTCGAAATCGGTCTCAAGAAACGCTTTGACAATCTTTTTGAGGTCGTCCTCAGGTGTGAATTTCTGCGATAGTGTCAGCATGTTGGCATCGTTGTGTTGTCTGGTCAGTTTTGCCATCTCAACGTTAATCGCCGTCCCCGCGCGAATACCATTAACTTTATTAGCCACCATGTTCATGCCGTTGCCGGTCCAGCAGACGGTGATGCCGTAGTCGGCCTCGCCCCCGGCAACTTTGCGGGCGGCCGCTAAGCCGAAATCCGGATAGTCGACTGATTCTTTGGAGTCGGTGCCGAGGTCGATGTACTCGTGGCCGAGCTTAATCAGGATTTGTTTGATTTTTTCTTTGAATTCAAAACCGGCGTGATCGGCCGCGATTGCTATTTTCATTTATTTGCTTCCTGTGAGAAAAGTGAATTGACTCTTCGAGTCAAGGGGCAGATGAGGACATCTGCCGCCCACGAGATTAATCGGCAGATGAAGGCGCCTTGTCGTGCCGCGCACAGATGACTTGGGAAAGATGGATT
>JADFLZ010000510.1 GCA_022564135.1 Candidatus Zixiibacteriota bacterium | reverse complement strand
TGTGATATTCCGGCAGGTGAATTCGGTCTTCTTTATGCTCATATCTCTGGCGCTTTTAATTCGGACAACTACCAAGATGAAAACAAAGAGCAAAGAGAATTACGAAAACCGGGTTTATAATCTGGAGCAGCAAGTGAAAATACTAAAAGAAGGCCGCGAAAAGCTTCAGGAATATTAACTTGGGGCACTAACCGACTCGGTCTCTCTCAGTATCTGCCTGACTTGATTTATAAAGGGATAATTAGGGTAGCTTTCCAGCAGTGTTTTGTAAATTTGCTTTGCTTCATTTTTGGAATTGTTTGAATCTTCCGAATCAAACAGAATATCCGCTTTGATTTTAAGTCCAAAGGGCAGGTAATAAGATTCGGGAAATTCTTCGGCCATTCTGTCGACATAGCTTACAGCTTTTTTTTCATCTCCATCATCAAGTACAATTTCTGTCATCTGAAACAAAGCAATATCTGCCAGAGCTTTATTTTGAGCATTTACAGCAGCTGAAAGACGGATAACAGCTGAGTCGAGCCGGTTCATTTCTCGAAAAAGATAGGCGCCTGCAAAATAGTCCAGAAGCTCGGTTGCATTTTCAGCGCGGTCTAGTAGCAGCAGCAGCTTTATGGCATCGTTGACATATAGTCCCTTAGGATGCTTTACAATCAATTCATTAAGAAGCGCGCTGGTTGAGTCATATTTTTTATCGTAGAAATTTATCAGGCCCAAATTATATAAGACAAGTTCTGATATGCGGGAGTTCTTTCTAAGTGCCGAAAGTTCTGCGTATTCTTTTCTGGCGTTTTCCAGATCGCCCATTTTCATATAGGCCTTAGGGATGCCAAGCATCGCCTCAGTATAAAACTGCCCGGCAAAATAGTGAGCTAAGACTGAGTCAAAATATATCAGAGCCAGCTCGGGCTGGCTGGTTCTGTTCAGATAGACAGATCCGATGCGATAAGTTGCTTCCCATTTATCCTGAGGCCGAGGGAATGTTGCCGCAATGGTGTCATAGATGGCGATGGCGGCGGCATACTCGGCTGTCTCTTCGAGGGCCTTAGCATACTTAAAATAGAACTCCCCTATGAAAGCTTTATTAGCAATCTCTTTGACTGCCTGCTCAAACATCCTGATTGCCTGGGGGTAAAGTTTGCGCTCCATCGTCTCTCGTAAATACTGCATGATACTGGTGCCTTTGAAATTTTCTGCTGAATCCTGTTTGAGTGCAAACTGATAAGCATCGTCAAATCTCTCTGCCTTAAGATAGTAGGCCGACAAAAGACGGAAGACACGGCCAGACGAGTCAGCCTGGACAAAAGAAACCAATGCATCTTCTGCTACTTTAGCTGACTCACCGAAATTGAGAAGTTCCGAAAGTCCCTTTTCTGCTTTAGCAGCAAACAGTGAGCTGTCCCTGATAACCTTAAAATATTCCTGGCAGGCTTCTTTATAGGCGCGTCTGCCTTTGAGAATTCCGGCACGCTGCAGGGCCATAACAGTTGAATCATTGGAAATCCTTCTAAGTTCTAAAATTGCTTCGAGAGCATCATCTTCTAAATTCGCCTGGACCATGCTTCTGATAACAGAGGCAGGCGCCCCCGGACGTTTGGGGTCGACCTGACTGAGCAGATCTTTGTAAATCTTCTTGCCTTCGTCCAGTTTCTCCTGACCTATAAGACTTTCTGCCAAATTTAAGCGGTAACTGATATTGCCGGGAAATTTCTTAATGAGCCTCTTAAGCAGTAGCTCCCCTTTGGCGTATTGTTTAAGATGCTCGTAGCAACTTTTAAGTGAGTTGGCTATTACTAAATTATCAGGGTCAATTTCATAGAGAATTTCAAGAACGTCGGCAGCGGCTTGAAAATCTCGTGAAGACATCAGCTGGCGGGCCAAATTAAATCTGGGGTCGGTTGAGAGATTGTACCGAACTTCACCGGAGGGCTTCTTTAGTTTGCGGCTTGCGGTAACTCCGGCGTTTAGTTGCAACGAAAGAGCAAACAGGCAAATAACAGTTAATATAAGAGAACGACCACAGCGCATTTAGTTTTGAGAATTGTTTTGGTTTACTCTGCCGCCTGATTGAATTTGCAGCAGCGCTTTAAAATAAGCTTTGATCTGTTCTTCAT
>JADFLZ010000509.1 GCA_022564135.1 Candidatus Zixiibacteriota bacterium | reverse complement strand
ATTTAACCGGATAAAAAGGCCAATAAAGGGTGGAAAAGTCTTTATAGCAAGTTTCTTCTTAATGTGAAAGGTTAAAGTAGGTCGAAGAGCCCTATGCGGAGCGGACAAAGCCCCGAGCGTAGCCGAGGGAGTCGAAGGGGTCAGGAATCCATGCTTTTCTTAAAATGGGTTCGTTTTGTTATATTTTAGCATTTTTTTTCGGTCTTTCCCTAAATGAAAAAATTGCGACAGGAAAAGCTTTTCTTTAGCGGTCTGGTCTATTATTTTGCAGTGATTAGGGAGGTTTTTTGGAGGGGACCTTGAAGCTTATTTTGACTACTGAAGAAATTGAATCCGCTGAATTACTCAACCGTCTGGCATTCCATATATGCGACTACAGGTCGGAGGTTCTGGACAGTTTCCGCAACGAATTGGCATTACGCAATTATGGAGACTCTCACATTCGTGCATGGCGGAAGCGATTCCTGCAGACAGATTCTGTCAGTTGCAGGTGCAAATCCTGTGATGAAGAACTGATCCTCGACGAACATGATCTGATAGAGGGTTCATTTTCTTGCCCGCTATGCAATCACTCGCAACAAATCTGGTATCAGAACTTGAAGCCGGCTGTTGTTGAAAAAAACCTATTGGAGCAGTTGCGCTCTATGGATGACTTTACACAGGAATCGGTACTGTCAGACGAGCTGAGCAATGAACAACTAACCGCTCTACTTGGCGATGAAGACACGAAAACTGAGGACGATACGCGTGCCCGTATCTCGTGCCGCCTGGTACTTCGAGGAGGGTCTGATAATCGAACGGGCACCAATTCTCCGGTTGATGACGCCGATAGTGAGTTGCTAGACAGCAAACACGTTTCTCCTGATAAAGTGCAGGCGGAGGTCAAATCAATTCACAACCCGCCAAAGTGGGAATTTCTTCCTGATCCGGAGGTAGAGAAGATGTCGGGCAAGCAAATTCTGGAAATACTTGCACTACGACGGATTGAGTATTCTCCGCAAGGGATTCAGAAAATGGAAAGCGGACTGTTGGAGCATGGCTATAAACTTTCGGATGTCGCTGCCTGGCGGAACGGAGAAACACTAAGCAATGAATCTACGGTTAGGGGGTTTAAGTCCGCTTCAATCAGGTCGCAACTTCTTTTGGGGGTTTTTGGGGGAATAATACTGATCGACGTTTTGATGGCGATGCAAATTGAACCGGGTATCAATATTTTCAATAAACTATTGCCCGGGAGTGCGCTTGCGACCGGTAGCTCTGAATTTTCTCGTTCGGCAATTTTGTCATTATCGATTTTGAAAATCGGCATGCTAATTGTTTCACTACCAATTTTTCTTTCATGGCTTTATCGCTGCTTACTCAATTCAGAGTTATTAGGAGCACCCCACTCTGAGACCAAATGGGCACTATTCTGGGGTGCAACGTTCATTCCAATGTTCTCTTATTACTTTTATTATCTCAAATGCAGAAAAGTTCTTTTGGCCAGTGCTACAGAACATTATCAGACGAGTTCACGAAATACGGATGAGAAAGAAGGGAGTTTCTCAGTCTTCTGGGAAGCGGTCCTTTTGTTCGCCAATCCTTCTGTGCCGGTATTATGGATTGTAGCGATATTCTATTTCATATATGAGGAGATCGAAGTCATGTCAACACTGGCTGAATCAACCATTGCAGATTGGATAGTCCCGTTCACCGTAGACGTGGTTATCAGCCTGGCAACAATCTGTTTTGTATGGGTAGTAACTGTGGGTCAGATGAGCAAGTGGCGTTCCGTTTGCCGACGAGCCGATCTTGCCAACACTACGACTGGATTACCGCCTACGCGGGAATGACAGCAAGATCACAAATACCTGTTAAACCATTTGGCGATCCAGCCGAGGCGGGCGATGCGGCGGCTGGCCTGCAGGGCTAAAGCGCCAAGACAGATAAAGTAATCATAAGCAATTTGTGGTCGGTATCAAGACTATTAATTGCAGATGTGCTGCCGAAAATATAATTCAGGTCAAGATGCAAGTGTCGTTTGAACTCTATGCCTGCCCCTACCTGAACACCGAATCCACGACCACCTACGTTTGAGAATTCCGTACCAAATAGCATGCGTCCTGCACCCAGACTTGT
>JADFLZ010000508.1 GCA_022564135.1 Candidatus Zixiibacteriota bacterium | reverse complement strand
CAGCATTTCGACAATCATACAATCCACCAGCATTCAGCGGGACAAACCAGATCAGACATTAAATTCAAAGTTGTCTTAAGAGACAAATCTCTTTCGGCTTACACCGGGCTTATCAGGATAGAACACGATGCCAAGACTTGCGAGGCCTATCAGGAAAATAGAAACCTGCTTTTGAATAAGGGAACGCGTGCCGAAACAATACCGGAACTTGAGATTCTAAATGAAGACGTTTCCTGTTCACACGGAGCTACTATCGGCCCGATAGATGCAGAGATGATCTTCTATCTGACATCAAGAGGACTCAGTAAATCAGAAGCTGTCCGCACTATTGTCGGCGGCTTTGTAGCTGACATATTGAAACTTCTGCCCGACGACCTCAAACAGCGCATTTCTGGTTTCGTAGAACAGCGGCTTGAAAACATATAGGTTAGATGGCGGAGTTTAAGAAAGTCGCCCGGACAGATGATATCCCCGTCGGTAAAGTCAGAGGTTTCGAAATTGGTCCTGACAGAATTGTCATCTGCAACACCGGCCAGGGATTTTATGCCATGATTGATGAATGCTCACACGAGTCACTCCCACTTTCAAAAGGCAGATTAAAAGGAAACGTACTTACCTGCCCGCATCACGGCGCCAGATTTGACGTTACCACCGGAGAAGTGACACATCCGCCTGCCATCGTTGAGATTGATACTTATGAAGTTAAAATAGAAAACGGCGAACTTTTTGTAAAGATAGATTAATATGCACACCAGACCTGAAGATATTGTTATAACGTCAGATAATTCATCAAGATTATGCGCCAGGACAATCAAAGACGACTTTCCTGTTTTGTCTCAGGATATAAACGGCCACAAACTGGTTTATCTCGATAACGCTGCCAGTTCCCAGAAACCGCAAACTGTCATTGATGAACTTTCCCGGTTTTACTCAGAAGATAACGCCAATATCCATCGCGGCCTGCACACTCTGGCCGAGCGCTCCACCAACGCCTATGAAAGTACTCGCAAACGGGTGGCAAAGTTTATCGGCTGCCAAAACCCAGATGAAGTCATCTTAAACAGCGGCACAACGGCTGGCATTAATTTGATTGCCTATAGCTGGGGTGAGGAACATATCAATGAAGGTGATGAGATTGTCATCACCGAAATGGAGCACCACGCCAATCTGATACCCTGGGTAGTTCTGGCAAAACGTAAAAAGGCTGTTCTAAAAAGAATCCCGATAACCTCAGACGGCCGGCTTAACCTTGACGACATTGAAAACATAATTACTGACAGAACTAAAATCTTAGCGCTCTCTCATATGTCCAACGTGCTGGGAACTATCAACCCGGTTACAGAGATCGCAGAAATCGCGCATAAACATGGCGCGATAGTAGTTGCCGATGGCGCGCAGGCCGTGCCGCATATGCCGGTCGATGTCAGCACTCTTGGGGTAGACTTCTATACATTTTCAGCCCACAAGATGCTCGGACCTACCGGAGTCGGTGTGCTTTGGGGTAAGAAAGAATTGCTTGAGAAAATGCAGCCATTTATGACCGGCGGTGAAATGATTCGCGAAGTTCATTTTGATAAAGTAACCTGGGCCGATATTCCCCACAGGTTTGAACCCGGCACACCCAATATCGCCGGTGTGGTTGGCTTCGCAGCGGCTATTGATTACTTAGAAAATATTGGCATGGATAAAATTCGGCAGCACGAAATTGAAATCACCAAATATGCCTTAGAGAAACTTAGTAAAATAGATAAGCTCGACATCCAGGGGCCAACAGAACCAGACATCCGAGGCGCAGCAATTTCATTTACCGACCACAACATCCACCCCCATGACATCAGTACGTTTTTGGACTCCAAAGGCATAGCTATCCGTGCCGGTCATCATTGCGCCCAGCCGCTACTCAGAATTTTAGGAAAGGTTGCCACAGCTCGTGCTTCGTTTTATATTTATAACGACGAGGCCGATGTTGATGCGCTTGTACAAGCGATTATTGAAATGAAAAAATATTTTGGAGTATAGCCGTGCTGCTTGATGACATGTACCGTGATGTAATTCTCGACCACTACCGTTCTCCCCGAGGCCGGAAACCTATCGAGAAAAAAGACTTCTCATCAATCGG
>JADFLZ010000507.1 GCA_022564135.1 Candidatus Zixiibacteriota bacterium | reverse complement strand
TTCTCAAACCAGGCTTTTAATTTGCTGGCTTTCTTAAGACCTCTGTCCATTGATTTTTCGGCAGCTGCTGGTTCGCCGAGCTTAAGTTGTGTCAGTCCCAGAAAATAAAGAGACTCAAAGTGTTTCTTTTTCTTTTTCAGCGCCTTTTCGAATTGAGCCAGCGCCTCACTGTATTGCAGGCGATTGTAGTAAATTCTACCAAGAGTGAAATAATTAATATGATAGGCCGGGTCTAACCTTATTTCATTGGCCAGCAGGCTGACAGCCTTAGACGAATCCCCCAGATCAAGGGCGTCCTGAATGTCCTGCCTTAATTTTTGCCCGAATGCCGGCTCAACTGAAACAACCACAGCCATCAGGACCAGGGCACAAATGTAGAAACAGCTATAACAACGAGTAGTCACTTTTATCAAATCTCCTAAAACTAAACAGATTGACCAATTTATGTCCAAATTGACTATTGTCAAGACTAAATTAGCCGTTAACTCCTGCCTGTGGTGCAACTTCGGCGTTTAAAGCAATCAGCCGCATAAAAATCCTTAAAATCAGGGATTCTTAAGGCAGCCGGCTTCTTTTATAACAGGCAAAACCTCACTGACAGAACTCCAAATTCACTTGTCACTTCCTTCGCTACTTATACAATTTTAAGCAGAAATTCTTTCAGACCGAATTATCTGCTTTTCGCCACTTCTTGTAACCAATATCTGTGCCGCAGGTTCAAAGAACTTGAACTGCTACTATTAGACCTTGTCCTGCAATAGCTTACAGCGAATCGCTCTTTAGGTGGGATAGTCGACTTGTCAATCTATTCGCAGCTTATGCGGCCCTGTATCGATTCGGAGGGTTCCAGTAAATTTAAGCTGTTGCCGGACAACGGTATATAAGCTTAAATGTTTGACTTAAAAATCCAGCCATAAATATTCAACTCGTACATTGGCACTATAAGTGAACTGAAATCTGGCTTTTCCAGTGAATTTCTGCGGTCTGCCATGGAAGCTCATAGCCGGGAAAAAACCGACGCTGCTCACAGCAGAATTAATAGCCTGGCGAATTTTTGTGTCCTTTCTATCAATGCTGATGACCCTGGCTTTACCCAGTGAATCAATTGAAATTGTGGCAAAAATCTCTCCCGTCAAATATCTATGCTGCTTCTTCTTTATGGTAATAGTACTGATATTAAGCTCAAGCGGCAGCGGGGGAACCATTATCCCGGTGGTATCCGGCAGCAGCAAAACCCGCCATCTATCGGCCCAGTGGGAAGTGTCACTTTCTGAGCCTGCTATTTTCTTAGTGGGGTAATGAATTTGCGGCAGAAACGAAACCAGCAAATAACAGTCTGATGGCCTGGATAATCCTTCGATTCTCAATGGAGAAAACTCCGACCAGAGACTGGCCGACCTGATCTGGGATGAGTACGCTTCAGCTTTAATTGAAGCTGAAAAATTCTCAGATTTTATGACATTGCCGGCAAAGTCTAAACTCAATTTTTCCAGTACATAAGGCAGTATTTTAAGCGAATCAGAGCGCTTCAGAGTGCAAAAGTATTTGGGGAAACTCAATAATTTGGGCAGCTCAAACTTATTTAGCCTGAGCGCTTCATAATATAAAAAGTTGTCTGACACTTCAAAGTCGCTGCTTACCGGAAAAACAATTACTGAATTACGGAAACGGGGATTTGCCATAATAATAAGAGGCAGCTGGCAGGATCTCTTGCTGCCGAGATAAACAGCCGGCTCATACTCAATCTGAGATATTATGGACGAAAGATATTTTTCCAGTTGCGAATTGAGGCCCTGGCTGAAACTGAGACTCTCGGTCTCTCCGTTTTCTGCTACTGAGACGATCACTTTGAACAAAGTTTCGTTTCTGATAAATGGCATCGGTATTTCTGTGGCCGGTGTCTGGGAATTTATGGGCACAGCCAAAGAATACCCTTGATATACAGGGGGCTCAGCCGATATGCTCGGCGCGCTTAAGCCAGCGCAGATGATTGCTGCCGCAACCAAAGCAGTCAGCAGCTTAGTCGGATTTTTCAGCTGTCTAAAAAAGCTTGTTTCCATATCTTTTCTACCAATTTCCGCCCATATTGGACTAACCATTGGTGATTTGCTAATGATTATAAACTT
>JADFLZ010000075.1 GCA_022564135.1 Candidatus Zixiibacteriota bacterium | reverse complement strand
AAGAAACAGTTCAAAGTTGACCGCCTCAGGCTTGCCGAAAAAGATGAATACACCATCGAAGATATACTGGCGCATTCATCTCAGCCGATTGAAGAGCGCCGGGCCAGAATTTTAGCACTGACAGAAAAAATTCAAAACAGCTATATCAAAAATTTAACAGAGTCGTTCTGGAATGATGAAAAATTCTTTAATGACTATCTGGTCGCCGCCGCCGGAAAACTCTGGCATCACGCTTATATCGGCGGGCTCTCAGAGCACTCGGCCAATGTGACCGAGCTGGCGCTTCGGGTGGCCTCGGGCTACCAACATTTAGATAATGACCTCTTGATATTCGGCGGGCTGTTTCACGATTCAGGCAAGATTGAGCAATACTCTATCGATACTGTTATTGATTACACCGACTCCGGCCGCCTGCTGGGGCATATTTGTGTGGCCGATGCCTGGATTACCGAAAGAGCCCACCAGATCGAAGCTTTCCCGGAATCTCTTTTGATAAAACTGCGTCATATGATTCTCTCACACCATGGACAGCTTGAATACGCCACCCCGGTAGTGCCGCAGATGGCTGAAGCCTTTGTGCTCTTTTACTGTGACGAAATAGACAGCAAGATGGGCGCTATCGACAGAATCAGAGAAAGACAGGGCGGCCAGGGCTGGTCGGAATATGTCAAGCTTCTGGAGCGTTACCTGTTTTTCGGCCGTGATTCAGATATGGAATCTGGCAAATAAAACTCTTGTCCTCAATTAGACAATTTTCAGTAACTATCCTGAGTTTGCTGGCTGTTAGTCATCCTGAGCACGGGTGTCCCACTGCTTGCGGTGGGAATATGGCTGCGCTGTGCTCAAATAGTAGTTGTCCAGAGCTGAAAAATGCCTAAATTATCAATCTGAATAATCTGACCGGCTTGAAAAAAAATTATATTTGTTCGGAGAGATGGCCGAGTGGTTGAAGGCGCACGCCTGGAAAGCGTGTATAGGTAACCCCTATCCAGGGTTCGAATCCCTGTCTCTCCGCCATAATTTCTGATCTATTCATATCTTTCTACTTGACAACATGTTACCGTATAGAGTATATTTCTGTCACTTGATTGTGACCATATTGTGACCACAGGAGGACAGTTATGGGTGCTATTTTCAAAAGAGGCAGAGTCTGGTATATCGATGTCAGGGCTAACGGCAGGCGAATACGTAAACGTATAGGTTCAGCCAAGAAGATTGCACAGTTGGCGCTACAGGATGCAGAAGTAAAAATAGCACGTAATGAATTTGGATTTGCTCAAAATGATATCTTCATTGATAAGTTCTTTGAACAGTTCTTAGACTACTCTCGAGCCAATCATCAGCCTTCTACTTGCAATCGCTATCGGGCAGTGATTGACCATTTCAAGCATTTCGCCAAGAAAGTTGATGACATTCGGTTTCTTTCACAGGTAACTCCTAAGACTCTTGATCTGTATAAAGTCTTCCGCAAGGACAGTTGGGTTAACCCTAATGGTAAACCAGTAGAATCTGATAATGACGTCAATGGTCATACCCGTAAAGGTGCCAGGGCACACACGATAAACTTTGAAATAGGCGCCCTAAAGACGATGTTCAATCTCGCTATCAAGTGGGGATACCTTAAAGAGAATCCGACCACTAAAGTAAAACCGCTAAAGGTCAATGATGCAAAGCCCGTCAGATTTCTAACAAACAAAGAAGTCTCTAAATTCTTGAATGCCTGTCCGGCTGATCTTTATCCAATATACTTTACCTTTTTGAACACTGGGATGCGTAAGGCAGAATTAGAGAATCTTGAATGGGACGATGTTGATTTGAAGCGTCGTAAAATCAAAATACGCCGCAAAGAGTTCTGGCAACCCAAGACAGGGGAGAGAGAAATACCTATTAGTGATAAGTTACACAAACTGCTGACTAAATTGAAAGCAAGTAATGGCAAATCACTTAAGAGCAATTTCGTTTTTCCTGATAGCTCAGGGGCTATAATAAGGACGAAACTCCGAGAGAGACTAATTCGCATAGCAAGAGAAGCAGACATAGAGGGGCTGACTAAGCTACATACACTCAGGCACACATTTGCCAGTCAGCTGGTAATGAGCGGAGTGGATCTTCCTACCGTTATGAAGCTAATGGGTCACTCTGATATCCAAACCACTATGATATATGCCCACTTAGCACCCGATCATTTGGCTGATGCTGTGAATAAGCTGTCGTTTTAGAAGCGGGAGACCACCCCCCGGGGAAGAAAATTCGAACTAAATCAGTAATATGGAACCTTGCCTTCTCACATTTCAAAATATTCAACTGCCTAGATCTCTGATATTATATGTCTTATTGATAGACGCAGGTAATAGACTTTCCAACAGTTGAATAAATGATTTGCAGTTCGAATCCCGTACTTCTCGTTACTCAGTTGCCGGATCGCTGAGTGAACTCATGACGGAAAGTCGCCGCCAGTAAAAACCATTTTAATCGAAGAGCCAACTTAGTTTATAGGTGATGCGCTTGTCACTCTTCTTGGTACTCCTGGCGCAGTTTTTCTAAAGTCGATGCGTCAGCTAAGGTTGTAACATCTCCAAGTTCTCGTCCGGTAGCGATATTACGCAAAAGACGACGAATAATTTTCCCCGACCTTGTTTTGGGTAGATCATCAACGAACATCACTCGCTCTGGTCTCGCGAAATTTCCGATTTTCTTGGCGATCCATTCCCTCAGCTCCTCGGCAAGTTCTTCGGAATGTTGCTCTCCCTCTCGCAGACTAACGAAGCCAACGAGTCCCTCTCCTTTGATTTTATGCGGGACTCCAACTACTGCGGCTTCAATAACCGCTTCATGTTCTATAAACGCGCTCTCAAGTTCGGCAGTGCCGATGCGATGACCAGACACATTCACGACGTCATCAACTCTTCCCACAATCCAAAAGTAACCGTCTTTGTCACGATAGGCGGCATCCCCGGCGAAATAGTATTTACCTTCCCAGCGAGACCAGTATGTATCTATATATCGCTGTTCATCACCCCATATTCCACGCATCATAGCGGGCCAGGGTTTCCTAATCGCCAATAGGCCGCCGCCCTCACTCAGTTCAGCGCCACTTTCATCCAGCACGACCGCATCGATTCCATAGAAAGGCAGAGTCGCTGAGCCGGGTTTAGTTGGAGTTGAGCCGGGCAAAGGAGTGATTGAGATCGTTCCGGTTTCAGTCTGCCACCAAGTGTCAACAATCGGGCACCGTTTGTTGCCGATTGTCTTGTAGTACCAGCGCCAGACTTCAGGATTGATGGGTTCCCCGACAGTGCCCAGGAGCCGCAGTGAAGACAGGTCTCGTGGCTTGATCCACTTGTCTCCCCAACTCATAAACGCGCGAATGGCAGTTGGTGCGGTATAGAAGATGGTGACTTTTTCTTGTTCGACAATTTTCCAGAAACGGTCCGGGTTAGGATAATTCGGGGCGCCCTCGTACATGATTTGCGTAGCCCCATTCTGCATCGGGCCGTAAATCACATAACTATGTCCAGTGATCCAGCCAATGTCAGCCGTGCACCAAAAAATATCATTGTCTCGCAAATCAAATACCTCGCGGGAACTGACAAGCGTTCCCAAAAGGTATCCCGCATGTGTATGGAAAATTCCCTTAGGTTTTCCGGTTGTACCGGAAGTATAAAGAATGAAGAGCGGGTCTTCGGAGTCCATTGGCTCTGGCGTAACAAACTCATCGCCGTCAGCAACTAATTTCTCATAATAAACGTCCCGACCTTGCTTCATCTCATGAGAAAACTCATCCCCGCCTCGCTTAACTACGACGACATTTGTAATAGTTTGCGAGCCGTCCACCGCACTATCGACAATATCTTTCACTAGCATTTTCGAGCCACGTCTCCAACCACCATCGGACGTGATTACCACACTGGCACCGCAATCATCGATTCTGTCTCGTAGTGATTGAGGAGCGAAGCCTGCAAACACGACACTGTGAATGGCACCGATTCTGGCGCAGGCCAGGCAGGCGATGGGCAATTCAGGAAGCATTGGCATATAAATGGCGACCCGGTCACCGCGTTTTACTCCGAGTTTCTTCAACCCGGAGGCGAGTTTGTTGACCAAAGTGTGGAGGTCACGGTAACTCAGCGTTTTCTTTTCGCCGGGTTCACCTATCCATACTAGCGCAGTCTTCTCGGCTACCGGGGTGTTGAGATGTTTGTCGAGACATTGCACTGAGGCGTTTAGTTTTCCGCCGACGAACCAGCGAGCATGGGGACGATTCCACTCCAGGACTTTTTCGTATTTCTTTTCCCAAACCAATTCCCGAGCCAACTCACCCCAGAAACCTTCAGGATCCTCCACGGAATATTTCCAGCGCTTCAGATAGACTGACATGCTGGGAGTGCCGGTTTCACCCGCCCAAGCTGGTGGCGGGTAAATTTCACCTTCCTCCGTAACACGAGATATACCGCTCAATCGATCAGTTTCACTTTTCTTCGCTGTCATTCACTCACTCCGCACTGGCTAAGCCAATTTCGTTTATCATTTTAAGCATAATACTTTCCATACCTTCTTTGGCAGTGATTGGTACAGCTGACCGACAGCCCAGAAGAAGTATCGAAGAGTTTGTTTTGCCAACACCAGATAAACCGGTGATCAGAAAATTCTTTTTTAATGAAGTCATTATTACACGTCGATTTACATATGTCAATATCTCAAGATTTTTGTCAAAGATTTATCGGAGGTTTTTACCATGGATTAGTGGCATACAGAGTAATCTCAGGAACGAAGCCTCTATCATGCATTGTTAAGCATGAAGCAACTGTGTGTGCAACATCATCAGCGAGAAGTTTTTTAGGATTAATATCGGTGACTTTCTGTTTCCTACCGAAATTGGTCTGAACTTCACTGGGGTTAATCAAGATGACACGGATATTGAAACGCCTCAGCTCGGCCTGCCAACATTGTGTCATCCCTCGCAAAGCAAATTTAGACGCCACGTAGGCAGTTGCATTCTCGTATCCTCTTAAGGCGGCGGTTGAGGCTATGTTTATAATCGAGCCATATTTCTGCTTTTTGAAAACATGTGAGACTTCACGAGACATAAGCATCGCACCTAGCACGTTGGTCGACCACACATCTTTGAAGAGTTCAACCTCCACAGATTCCAGTGGAGCCTTATAGCCTATTCCCGCATTGTTTACCAGGACATTCAATCCTCCTAGGCTTTTTAGAGCCGCACCAACTGCTTTGCTACAATCCTGCTCTCTTCTGACGTCTGCAACTATGCCCTCAACACCTATCTGCTTAGCTGAGGCATTTAATAATTGTGGATCCCTTGCAGTAATAGCAACTTTAGCTCCCCCATCTTTCAAAACTTTAGCTATGGCAAAGCCAATACCTTTACTTCCTCCAGTAATCAAAGCTTTACATTCTTGAATTTTCATAGTAACTTCTAACAATTTTTAATCTACATTTTTTAGCTGGCAAAGCATGCAATGTACTTCTAACACGCATTCCTAGGGATATCTTAGACAACGGATTGCGGACTCTGGTTCTGTCTGGCATTCACGGATAGCTCCTATCAACATGCCAAATCTACAAAAACACGTCTTAGATTCAAAAAATCTATGTCCACTTAAGACTGAAAGGGCATACTATTGATGTCAATTAACGCAATCTGTTCTTCAGTGTCACAGAAAGTATTATCCAATAGCGAACCCAGATTCCGTTGGCTACGCACTTTCAAAGAGAATCAATAGGGCATGTCTGCCTTTTTCGATACGACTTTTGTGCTTGGATTTTTCTCCTCCAGAAATGTATAACCCTTTCCCTTGGCGAACAGTGACGGTTTTGTGAGAAAACCGGATGACTACCTCTCCGTCAATCACATAGGCGGTATGTGCCTTGATGCACCATGTTTCTTCCTGGAAATTCTCTGATAACTCCAGCAAGCGCATACGGTTCTTCCCGAGGACAAAGACCTTTTGACGCTTTCCAGGAGCAACCTCTTCCCAGTCGAATTTCTCGAAATCGATCTCATACCCAGACATTTAAACGTCGAAGACTCCTATTGAGTTGTCTAACCTCTAATGGACGGCGACTGTAGGCTCTCACTAGAGTATCTCTTGCCAACAGCTTTGAAGGACCAGCTGCTTCTTAGCTATTAGTATGACATGGAAATACTCTTGTCAAGCTGTTCTGAAGTAGGCTTTTAGTTTAAGGTTCGGGATTTGAAAAGGTTGCGGCTGCGTGAAAATAATCTACGTATTACTCTTTAGGGTATTCCAGCGGTCGCTTAAACGGCCACAGAAATTTCGAATGAAAGCAGGGTGGCCCATGAGTGAAAGGATCAAGTTTCTTTCAGAGCTCCGATTTAAAAACAACTAGGGGACTTCCCAAAGTTGCCTGCCAATGGTTGACGATGAGATAACTCAGATCTCAATTTTCCGCTTTCCGTCTTCTTTCCATATGTCAAGAAGTCTTCTGAGAAGAACCAATTGCCCCAGATGATATGAATTGTGTTTTGCTACCACAAAACATTCGCGAAATATTGTTTGTCCTGTGCCGTGTGGTATCGGAGCTAATAGGTCGGTTGATTGATTGGCTACTAAATCCTGTAATGCTTTACGGTCAGATCGGAAAGCTCTTACGCTTTTTCTCCAAGCTTTTTCATCGGGGGCGGTATCATTCTTGGGCCAATACCCATCAGGGAATGCTGGTGAAACGTGATTGGGGTTGCGACTGAACTCCAGTATGTCCCATTGAGTAATTCGTAGATGTTCAAGTAGTTGCCATGCAGAGTGAGCGGCACCACGAGGTTTCACGGTACGAAGCTTGACTGGAAAATGAGAGATAATATCGTCAAAATCTAGATGGGCATCCGCTCCGCCGAGTAGTTTCACCAAGTGCTCACGAATTAAACTTTCATCCATAGTTTACAAGACCTCCAAAATATTCTGTCTATCGCTTATCTCACGAAATTGAATCTAATATCCCACAAAACTTGCTTGTAGCAAGTATGATCTAATACCAGTTGTTTAGTGAGTATATGTCGGGACTGAAGTTGCCTCCTCTTCGCGCACACCCGTGACGTCTTACCAATTGCCCGCCCATCTGGTCCTCCTTCCTCGATCCAGCTAAATATACTAACTCTGAGACTGGACCGATACTTGGGGGCAGAACAGATTTGTCGAGTGCGGAGAATAGGTTGTCATTCATCACTTTAATCGACTCTTTCTTACAATGTACAGGTAAACAAGTATTCCGACGGCAATGGTGACCAGTCCAAACAATGATGCCACTGGCCGACTCTGAACCGACACGAAGATAATCCATAGGTTGCCAACGATGAAAAACAGCGGTGCTATTGGATAGCCCCAGGTTCGGTACGGGCGGTGTAGTGCCGGGTATTTGATCCGCAGAACAACCATGCCTATCACTGTGAGACTGGCGAACAGGGACAGTGTAAAACCGATATAGATGAGCAGGTTATCAAAGGTCGCAGTCAGCACCATGATAATGGCCAGGAATGCTTGCAGGAAGATCGACCAGCCGGGAGTGTTTGAGCCTGGACTCAGACGAGCAAAGCTGCGAAAAAACAACCCGTCTCTGGCCATGGCGTAGTAGACTCGCGGGCCGGTGAGAATCATCGCACTGATCGCAGAGAGAATGCAAACAGCAATACCTGCCGAGACTATTCTCCCTGAGGTCTCGCCAAATAGAGCCTTGGCCGCCATAACGCCAACATTAATAGTGCCTGCCATTAAGTCTGCAGGCACAGCATACAAATACAAATAGTTTACCAGCAGGTAGATTATGACCACTAGGACAGTTCCGCCAATCAGAGCCCGTGGCAGGTTGCGGGCCGGTTGTCGTATCTCGGCACCGAGGTAGGTGGCCGCATTCCAACCGCTGTAAGCAAATGAGATGAAAATCAGTGACACTGCAAAAGCATGCGAAAAGATTCCCTGTACGTGGATACTCCCGTGCAGATGTGCAACATCTCCCCGTCCCAGAGCCAAGCCAGCCCCGCACATTCCGACCAACAAAAGCACTTTGAACGCAGTGAGCCAGTTCTGGACTCTTGTGCCAACTTTAAGGCCTCGGTGGTGCAACAGGGATAACAGCAGGATTATTCCCACGCCCAGAATAGCCGTGTGCGATATTGGATTAAGACCTATAACGGGAGACAAAAGGGTGGCGTTCGCACTAGTACCGGGGCCGAAGATACTGAGTGCGTAAGTGGCAAAAGCTATCGCCGACGCGGCAATCGGAGCTGAAAAGCCAACGATTAAGGATATCCAGCCACTGAGGAAGGCGGCAAGCCGCCCTAGACTCTCGCGCAGATAAACATACTCACCACCCGCCTGCGGAAACATTGCCCCCAGTTCAGCATAGCAAAGAGCACCGCTCAGCGCGAACAGGCCCCCCACTACCCAACACAACATCACAGTTGCCGGGCTGGGCAGCTCCGCGAGAATCAAGCCTGTAGTTGTAAAAATGCCAGTCCCGATCATACTGGCAACGACT
>JADFLZ010000506.1 GCA_022564135.1 Candidatus Zixiibacteriota bacterium | reverse complement strand
GCGACACATAGGCTATAGTCCCGATAGTTGATCCGGTGCGCGTTAATTTTTCTTCGCCTCGAACCGTAGCCAGCCCGAAATCGAGCAGGCGGGGGCGGCCTTTGTCATCGACTACGATATTGGCCGACTTAATATCCCGATGCACGATTCCTTTAGAATGCGCCTCTGAAAGACCTTCGCAGATTTGAATCACCAGATCAATAACTTTTTCGAGCGGCTGAGGATTATCGCAGGCAAAGCGATGCAGCGATTCACCTTTAACGTGTTCCATGGCAAAATATGGCCGTCCGTTAAATTCAGAGACTTCGTGGACAACTACGATATTGGGGTGATTTAGTTTGGCAGCCGCCCTGGCTTCACGAGTGAACCGCGTGCGGACATCTTTGTCCGCTACCAAATGAGAAGGCAGGAATTTGAGAGCCACCTCGCGGTCGAGTTTGGTGTCTTTGGCTAAAAAAACCTCACCCATGCCGCCGGCACCGATTTTCTTGATTATGCGATAGTGCCCTACTTCGGTATCTACGGCCAAAGGCACGAAATTCTGCGTTTTGTCGTCGTTATCTTTCTGGCTCATAATTCTATAAATTTCCGTTCTATACGCTAATATCCAACCGGCAGAGTAGTAAATATAAAGATGTTTATAACGGATGGCAATTAAGATATGAAGCCAAATAGGCCTGAATCCAGAGACTTTCAATCTAATTCAGAAACATAGTTGATTGTCGGAACCGCAACCGCCGGAGAAAAACTACTTGACCGTCATGAGACAAAATTCAGATATTGCAGTATGCAGATACTAGAGCATAGCAAAATGCATCGGCTGAGAATTGTCCTCGCTATATTCGTAATGTTCGGTGCTGCTTTTCTGATTGCCGCTCATTCTCACGATGATACCGAGGATATCCATTGTGCAGTTTGTAGAATCATAAACAATCAGGCAGTTATTTGCACGACTACTTTTGAAACCGCTGCGCTTGCAGCCGTTGACCGGACAGTTGTGCCAACGTCTTTCATGCCGCATCTCTCTGCTGATTCCTTACTAGTAGCACTGCCTTTACTTTCTTAATTCACTTTTACAATAAATTTAAGCGAAGGGATATAAATCCCTGGGCAAGGATAATAGCATGAAATATGACATATTCAATTCGACACCATCTTTATTTGACAAAAAATATATTATTTCCCTTATGATTATTTTGTGTCTGTCAACAGCAGAAATTTTCGGTCATGGATCGCATAAGAGCCAGCCAATCGGGATTATTGACCCGCTGGTAACTCATCACGCAATTTTAGAAGATGAGTTGAAATTCAACTATTTCAATCTGAAAAACGATAATGAAAACCTGAAGGCAAATTTAAGTTCTCTTGAAATCGCCTTTGCTTTTACTGATTTGATAGGCTTTGAAATTTTTCTTCCTTTCGGTTCTGTTGAAATCGACGGCATCAGGTACAGTGGCTTCGGCGATATCGAAACGTTCATTCCAAAGATTTCGTTTATCAGAAAATATGGCTTTGTAAAGACCACCTACATAGCTGTTCGTATTCCTACCGGAGATGAAAAGGCCGATCTGGGAGAACCCGGCTGGGGTTTTGCACCTCATTTATTAATGGATTATGGCAAAGGAGGTTTTGGCCTGCAGGTAAACGCCGCGGCAGAATTTGAGACCGAAGGGGATATTGCCTTAGAGGGAAATGTTTCTTTCGCATATTCAATTATGCTCAAAGAAGACAATAATAATAAATTAATGTTATCGCCATTGCTTGAGTTCGCTTTGGAGAGTCCGTTAAAAGGTGAAGAGTTGAAATCAGTCTTGAATATAATACCAGGAATTAAAATCGCCTTAAATGGCTGGCATCTGGGTCTTGGCGCCGCACTGCCAGTCACTAGTGCCAAGGAATTTGATTATCTGGCTACTATGCAGCTCGGCTACCATGTGAAATGGGAAAATTTATTTAAATAAGTTCAAGTAGATCTGTGTATTTTATTTCTCGTATTGCTGTAGGGGGACTGGTCGAAAGTGCCGTTTTGAGTTTTGCCTCAAGTAGTGGAATTGGTAGACACCAAGAACTTAAAATGCGACCAGGAATATTCGCTAAATAATTAGCATCCCACACATTGCGACATGGGAC
>JADFLZ010000074.1 GCA_022564135.1 Candidatus Zixiibacteriota bacterium | reverse complement strand
AGAAAAAGGAGCAGCTTGACTCCTACGGATTTCTGGGATATCCTGTTTTACAGGCGGCGGATATTTGTCTGTACAATGCTGACAAAGTTCCGGTTGGCAAAGACCAGGAAAAGCATATCTGGCTGGCCAAGGACCTGGCCATTCGCTTTAATAGTACTTTCAAGAAAGTTTTTAACGAGCCGGAAGCACTACTTACTGAAATTCCACTGATACTTGGCTCCGATAACCGCAAAATGTCCAAGTCTTATGACAACCATATTCCGCTGGACTATACTGAGAAACAGACCGAAAAGAGATTACTTAAGTATTATACCGACCCCAAAAAATTGCGCAAGGGAGACCCGGGCCGTCCTGAAATATGTCCTGTTTATCTGCTTCATAAACTTTACACCCCCGGCCATGAGCAGGAAATAGCCCCTCCCTGCCGCACCGGGGAACTTGGCTGTGTTGACTGCAAAAAAAAACTGGCGCTCAACTTAAATAATGCTTTAATGCCAATAAGAGAAAAAAGGGCTGAACTTATTAAGAAACCTGATTATATATGGGATGTATTAGAAGAAGGAGCCAACCGGGCCAGACATCGCGCCCAGAACGTGATGGAAAAAGTTCGCAAGGCTATGAGAACTAATTACAGGAAAGAAAAAAAATAATGATTCAGACTCAAGGAACAGCAGACAATCAGTATCTGGTAGATCTGTCGCTTTTTCAAGGGCCGATGGATTTACTGCTGTATCTGATTAAAAAAGATGAAATAGATATTTACGATATCCCCATTGCCGGCATAACCAGACAATATCTTGAGTATATCGACCTGCTTCAAGAATTGGATATTGAAGTTGCCGGTGAATATATTTTGATGGCCGCTTCTTTGATTCGTATGAAAGTAAGAATGCTGCTGCCTCGTGATGACGAAGAAACTGTCGAAGATGACCCCCGTCACGAACTTATGCAGGCTCTGATAGAGTACCGCAAATTCAAAGAGGCCGGCGAAATTTTCAGGGATACGGCTATTATTGAAGAGGCCAAAATTGTGCCGCCATCTCCATTGAGTGACAAGAAAATGATTATAGACTTAACTCCCGGTCCGACTCTGTTTGACCTGGTTACGGCTTTTAAGGAAATGATAGAGGAGCAAAAAGAAGAAGTCACTCACGATGTCGATTTAGAGGAAGTCTCTGTCGAAGAACGGGTGGCTTATGTTCTGGCTTTTTTGGCCAACAGAGAGTTTTCTACTTTCCGGGAGTTGTTTGCAGACAGACCCAGAAAAATTGTGGCGGTGGTTACTTTCATAGCTCTGCTTGAAATGACACGTCAAAAACGGATAAAAATCAGACAGTCGAGTCTGTTTGAAGAACTTCGTGTCTATCGCGGAGATAACTACAGTTCGACTGATGCAGAGATTAGAGAGATCGACGAAATTGAAAATGAGATAGTCCAGGAGACGGTAGGACAATAATGGAAAATAATAACCAAAAAGCAGTAGTTGAGGCTTTGATATTAGCTTCCCCTGAGCCTATAAATGCTAAAAGAATTTCAGAATCAGACAGCGCTCTGACTCCGGGCAAAGCTGCCCAGGCTGTTTTGGATTTAAATCATAGCTATGAAGAAATCGGGGCAAGTTTTAGAATCAGGGAAGTGGCCGGCGGTTATCAATTTTATATTCTGCCGGATTTCAGCAGGTATGTAGATGTTCTGTTCACCCGTCGCCGAAAATTGCGATTGACTAAAGCCGCCATGGAAACACTGGCAATTGTAGCCTACAAACAGCCGGTCAGCAAAGTTGACATAGAGCATATCAGGGGCGTATCATCAGACGGTGTGCTGCATAACTTGCTGGAAAAAAAGCTGGTGAATATTAAAGGACGTTCAGAATCAGCCGGCCGGGCTCTGCAATACGCCACCACCGATGAATTTTTGAAATTTTTTGGTCTGAACAAACTTGATGACCTGCCGCAGATGTCTGAAATTGAAGAGATATTAAAATCGTCTCACCCGGATGAACATGAAATTGTTGAACTAAATGTCGGCTCAGACGTTGTAGAAGATAACCAGACGATTAAACAGGACGAATCAATAAACGGTAATATCCAGGGAGCTAACACTACAGCAGCAGAATCCGAAGAACAGGAAGGACTTTCAGAGATCAACACGACAGCAGACAAAGAAGTTAACCGCGTTTCAATGATTTTAGAAAACGAAGAAGAGTCAGAGAGCTGATTTCTGATAGATTTTTCATTCAGTCTGCAAATTTATTCTTAACTTGATCAAGTTCTTCCACAGGCCGAGAACCAATATTTTGGGATTTGCAAGGTAAGCTGGGCAGTTGATTCGTATCTCCAAATTCATAGCATTATGCGGAGTAACCTCACGCCGCGGTGCCGAAGCGCTTATTAAAAACGACAGCGTTACTGTCAATGACGAACTGCCTGAAAAAATAGGTCTGATTATTGACCCCGAAGTTGACGTCGTAAAAGTTGACGGTGTTGTAATCAAGCCTGTCGAAATCAAGCTTTACATTGTTCTCAATAAGCCCAGAAAAGTAATGACAACTCTGCAGGACCCCTTTAAGCGAAAAACCATAGCAGACTATGTCAAGAGCATGAAGTACAGAGTTTATCCGATAGGCCGCCTTGACTACGACACCGAAGGCGTACTGCTTTTGACCAATGACGGCGAACTCGCTTTCCGGCTGGCGCATCCGCGCTTTGGCGTCAAAAAAATATATGAGGCAATCGTAAAAGGGGAATTTAAGAGAGAGCAATCGATGCAGATCAGCCGCGGGGTCAAACTCGAAGACGGCAAGATAGGCCGCGCTAAAGTTGATATTTTGAATTTTCGCAGGGATAAGACTCTGATCAGATTAACACTGACCGAGGGACGCAAGCGCGAAGTCAAACAACTCTGCTCGGGTGTTGGCCACCCTGTTAAATCATTAAAGAGAGTTGAGTTCGCGGGTATAACTGCCAGAGGTCTTAATCCCGGTTCCTGGAGAAAACTGACAGACGGAGAACTTACCTATCTGAGTCAGTTGGTGGGGCTGGACAAAGACAGACCGGATAAACTGTAAACATTATTGAGCACTTGGTAATACCGATAACTTCATTATCTTCTTTTTCAGATGAATAAATTTGTATACCTCTTTATTGCTCTCTGCCTGATATACTCTACCGCCGGCTCGGCTTCCATTGATACCCTGGTTGAAAAGAAATTTTTCAAATACAAATTTGCCAACCGTCAATTAATTTCTCAGGCAGATTCAATCTTAAATCGTGCCCGCCAGACGATGATAAAGCTGCTGCATGACAGCCTTGATTATAAACCTTCCATTTATGTCTTAAACGATATTGATGAGTTCAACCGGCTCATACGGGGACGTTTTCCTGACTGGGGGGCCGCCGCCGCTTTTCCGCAAAGAAAACTGATAGCTGTCAAGTCCCCCGAAAAGTTCCCGGTCGGAAAAACCCTCAGGGAACTATTGCCGCACGAATACTCTCATTTGTTATTGCACAAAAGAACCGGCTTGAAACGTTCTCCGCGGTGGCTTGACGAAGGACTGG
The DNA here is from genome assembly GCA_022564135.1 of Candidatus Zixiibacteriota bacterium. Classification (GTDB taxonomy): domain Bacteria; phylum Zixibacteria; class MSB-5A5; order GN15; family FEB-12; genus JACZWU01. Next base: position 4,972 of record JADFLZ010000074.1, on the reverse strand, counting down.
CCATGTATATCTCATTTGAGTGGGGCTGGTCGGATAATCTGGCCATGAGCAGGGCCGGCACCTTTGGGCAATTTCTGTCTCTAAGAGAAATAGAAAATCTCAACCGCTTCAAATCACCCAAAGCCCAGATTGCTTATGCCCAGTCGTATCTGGCAGTTGAATACTTGATAAGAGAATACGGCAGCAATACCTTAAATATATTGCTGGACAATATTGCTCTGGGCAAGTCAATGGATGAAGCCATGAACAATTCTATTGGCGGCAGTTATAAAGAATTCGAAAAAGAGTACAGAGATTATTTAAGTGAAAGATATAATTTAAGCTCACTATTTATGGATACATCTTATTTCTGGATAGCGATGGCGCTGGTAGTGGTCGTGGCCGGTTTTATGCGCTATAGAAAGCGCCGGCTATATTACCGCAAGTGGGAAGACGAAGAAAAGTTGCAGTCAACCGATTTTGACTACGGCGACCCTGACAATCCGGAGCAGACTGACGGAGAAGACGAGCCTTGGCGAAGCTAAGCCACCGGCTCGAATACGCTGCCGTTTTTGTTTTTGCTGCTATAGCCAATCTTCTTTCGGCCCGAACGGCAGATTCACTGGGCAGAACTCTGGGCAGCCTCTTCCATTATTTCTGGGGCTCCCGAAAAAAAGTAGCCTTTGAAAATATCCAGAAAAGCGATATAGGTTCAAACTTCAGCAAGCTCGAGACAGAGGCGCTGGTAAAAAGAGTTTTTCAGAATACCGGCAGGACTCTAATTGAAGTTTCCAGATTAAGACAGCTGGGGCAAAACGGAGCCAGCAAAATAGTCGAGCTTGGTTCATTGCAGCACTTGATTAAAGCCAGAGAGGAAGGCAACGGCTGCATAGTGCTAACGGCACATTTTGGTAACTGGGAACTGCTGGGAGGCATGGCCACGACATTAGGCTTTAAGATTCACTTTCTGGTCGCTTCACAGCATAATCTGCTGGTTAACGATTTTTTAATTAAGCAGAGAAAGGAAATGGGTGTCGGCATCATTTCTCTGGAGCGAAGCGCCCGTGAAGTTTTCAAAGTTCTCAAAGCAAATGAGATTGTGGCTATTGTAGCCGATCAGCACGCTCCGTCAGGAATCAAACTGAATTTCCTCGGCAGAGATGCTTTAGCAGCCAGAGGCCCGGCCCTTTTCTCAATTCGCAGGAAAGCGCCAGTCTGTCCTTACCTGATTAGAAGAGAGCGGTTTGACAGGCATATCGTGATAGCCGGTCCGATGATTTATCCGCCCGATTCCGGTAATGAAGAAGCGGATATCCGCTATATTACCGAGAAATATACGAGTTTTTTCGAGGATGGCATTCGCCAGTGGCCCGACCAGTGGCTCTGGACTCACCGGCGCTGGAAAACCGAGAAAAATTGAAACTGTCTTCAGCTAATTGCGTAAAAATTCAAATAGACTAATAGACAAATAAAAAGACAGGCAATAGTCTTTCCCTATTTACGATAAATTGTGATATATTAGTGCAGGAGAAATAAACAAGAGAGCAGTTATAATGAAACCAAGAGTTAAGAAATTTATAATTATCGGGGTAGTTCTGATTGTCATATTCGGCGGCAGTTATGGCGTCGACGCTATCTTTACTCACGATCTTGATATCCCGGTAGTTAATGTTCGCAAAGGTCCTTTTTTGATATCGCTAAAAATCAATGGCCAGATTGATGCCCAGCGGGCCTATGTCATTTCATCTCCCAGAATCAGAGGGCTGCAAATTACCTGGCTGGCGCCCGAAGGCTCAACAGTTCAAATGGGCGACCCGGTCATAAAGTTTGATGCTACCAAGCAGATGTCGGAACTAAAGGATTTCGGATCTGACCTTAAAATAAAAGGTCAGTCTTTACAAAGAACTAAGCAGGAATACACTATTCAGGACAAACGCTTAAGACTCGATCTCCAGAAAGCCAAACGTAACTACGACGAGAAAAAGCACGAAGCCCCGAAAATGGCCGAAGAAGCCCGCCTGGAACTGGAACTGGCAGAGCTGAATTTCGAGGCCAAACTTGACCAGTTAAAATCAGATGTCTCTAAAGCAGAGGTAGAAGTTCAGCGTTCCAAAGACAAAGTAGAAACATCTCAGCACGAGCTGGACCAGATGACAATTTATGCCCCCATTCCGGGCATGGTTGTCTATCTTGAAATCTGGAAAGGCGGCACCATGAGCAAAGTGCAGGAGGGAGATTCCCCCTGGTCAGGTCAGGGTCTGGTCAACCTTCCGGATTTGTCTGAAATGGTGGTCAAAGGCACAGTCTCTGAAGTTGATGCCAGTAAAGTTGACTCCGGCCAAAAAGTAATTGTCACTCTTGATGCTTTCCCCGACGAAACCTACCGGGGGATAGTTACCAAAAAAAGCACGCTGGCCCGGCGCAAAGACCCTAACTCCAAAATTAATGTATTTGATATCGAAATAGCCATTGAAGACGAAACCGATCATCTCAAACCGGGCATGTCGGCAGCAGCTCGAATCGTAATTAGCAGACTAGAGGACGTTGTCTCGGTGCCGCTTGAAGCAGTTTTCGAAAGAGACGGCAGGACGGTGGTTTATTTTGAAAATAAAAAAGCACAGGAAGTACAGGTCGGCCGCCGCAATGATATGTCTATCGAAATTTTAGAAGGGCTAAATGGCACAGAAACTATTTGCCTGGTAAATCCCACCCTTGATGAACGGCAGCTGGCCGGAGACAGAGCGACTGAACCTGAGATCAATAAAGGGCGTCAGCCCAGGATGAAGATGCAGCGTTCGGGATCTGGTAAAGGGAAACGGGGAGGCTGATGGACTATCGCCGGGTTATTCAGATTTCGCTTGATTCATTAAGTTCACATAAAATGCGCACATTTTTGACTATGCTCGGCGTCATTATTGGCGTGGCAGCGGTAGTGGCTATGCTTTCGATTGGCGAGGGGGCCAAAGAAGAAGTCCTCGAGCAAATTTCTATTTTAGGCATCAATAATATTATAATCAACGCTGTAGTGCCGGAACAAATCCGTACCAGCGACCTCGGTTTGCATCGTTCGCCGGGGCTTTCGCTGGCAGACGGGGAAAACATCAAGAAATTTGAAAATCTGGTAGCAGGTGTTGTCCCGCAACGATACGAACCTATTCCCTCGGTTTTTAACGGAAGTCAGGAAGCGTCTGTCAGGGTTGTGGCAACAACGCCTGAGTTTGTTTATTCTTCATCTATAGGTGTCGAACAGGGACGTTTTATTACCGATTCTGATAACGAAGACTTCCGGCAGGTCTGTGTGCTGGGCGCCAAGGCCAAGCGGCAGCTGTTTACTTTTGAGGATGCTCTCGGAAAATCTGTCCGCATCGGCGATATGGATTTTACGGTAGTTGGCGTCATGCAGGATAAATATATCGGCCGCGGCAAAGTTGAAGGCTTCGAGTTAAAGAACTTCAACGAAGATATTTATATTCCCTTAAATACGGCTGTTAAAAAATTCGACAGGGTTGAAGCCAAAAGGCAGGCTTCAGGGGGAGGGCACTTCTTTATGAGAACAAAGACAGTCTCCACTCAGAATTACAACACTCCCGAAATTGACCAGCTGACTGTCACCGTCAAAGATTTGGAATACGTCTCGGCTGTTTCAAAACTTATTGAAAAAGTTATGCAGCGCCGTCATGCCGGAGTCGCTGATTATGAAATTGTAGTACCGGAGTCGCTTTTGCGGCAATCAGAAAAAACGCAGCAAATTTTCAACATTGTCATGGGAGCCATAGCCGGACTGTCACTTTTAGTCGGCGGTATCGGCATTATGAATATTATGCTGGCCACGGTTTTAGAGCGTACCAGAGAGATTGGAGTGCGCCGGGCGGTGGGCGCCAAAAGGGATGATATTATGCGGCAGTTTTTGATGGAGGCAGTCACCATCTGCCTGATAGGCTGTGTGGTCGGACTGGCTATTGGTCTGATAATATCGCGCGGCATTAGTTTTTACGCCGGCTGGCCGACTGTCGTTTCATACTTTTCAATATTTCTGGCGGTCAGCGTCTCGACTGCGGTGGGTGTCAGCTTTGGCTTATACCCGGCTTACAAGGCTGCCAATCTGGACATAATCGATGCTTTACGATATGAATAATAAGAAACTGTTTTAGAGGGATGACAATGTTTGAAAGTTTTAATTTCTTAAAACCGCACAGGCGGCATCAGCTGATGCCGATTTTTTTTACGCTTGTCTTTTCTGCAGCTTTGGCGCCGCAAATTTTGTCGAGGCAGCTTACATTGGAACAGGCCATTGAAATAGCAGTCAACAAAACTCCGCGAGGATATATTATCAGAGGCAGATCGGAAGTCGCTGAACAAAATTACAGAGCCAAAAAAATAAATTTCTATGTTCCGGAGATTTCAATAAACGGTTCGCTGCCGGCCTACTCGGTAGATGAATCTTACAGGTTTTTTGGGGGCTCGTCGCAAAAAGAACTTTATAAGACGAAAGAACTGAGTTTCAGGACGTTTGTGGAATTAAAACAGAGCCTGATAACTGGCGGAGCTCTGACAATTACGGCCAATTTGACTGACAATGACGACCAGTATCCGGATACCAGAAGGCTCGACTTAAGCGGCAATCCAATTACCGGCGATGCCTTTGTAACTGAAAAGAGTCGCAGGGGATTTTTTGATTTCAGGCTGACTCAGCCTTTGTTTCGGCCCTCTTCGGCCAAGCACGACCTTGATGTCAGAAAGGCGGACAAAGAGATTGCGGCGTTTGCCAGAATTCAGGAACAGGCCGGACTCGAAAAAGATGTCACCACCGCTTATCTGGACCTGCTTCAGGCAAAACTAAAAGCCAGTATCTACGCTGACAAATTGGAGTCGGCCAGGCTTAAAGCTGGTATTGATTCGAGCAAGTTCAGCGACGGGGTCGTTTCCGAAGAAGAACTGCTGACTTCGACTTCGGCTATGCTGGATGCCGAACTGGAGCGGTTTGAATTTCAAA
>JADFLZ010000073.1 GCA_022564135.1 Candidatus Zixiibacteriota bacterium | reverse complement strand
GCAGGAATTACACGGTATTTTAGAGGAAGAATTGATGCAGACCGTTTGCAATTATTTGAGTTTCGCGCCAGAATAGCAAAAGGAAAACTGCATTTTGATTTTGGCTCTATAAGCGAAGATGTCAATGGCAACGGACTGGCTGACACAGAAGACTTAGATGGAAATGGATTTGTTGAGGAAGAAGATGATTTGGGATTGGATTTAATAGCAGATCCTGAACCGGACTCGGTCTTTTGGGGGACTGATGGTGACCCTGCCGGGGATAACTTCTACTTCCGCGGAGAAGGTAAGTGTCCTTATACCGACCAGGGGAGGTGTGATACCATTAACTGGGATGATCCCAATAACTATTATCGCTGGCTTAACGGAACCGAAGGCAATATACGAGATGCTGAGTATCTGGGCATTCCCGATGAAGAATCGCTTTCGCCACAAGGATTCAAAGACCTAAATTCCTATTTCTCGTTTGTAGTCAACCTCGAAAACACTCCGTTTTTGGTTCAAGGTACTGAATGGCCGGAAGGAGACTCCGCGCATATACAATTCAATACTTATCGCATACCGATTCTCGACACGCAATCAATTGAACTGGATTTACATTCAATACAAGGTAACATTGTCCCCGATTGGGCAAACATCAGTCATGTAAGAATATGGTTTGAAAGTGAACTGGGTGACACTCTGGAATATACAGAAGATACAGTCGTAATAGCTGATTGGTACTTTGTACAATCCAACTGGCAGGACTCGATTATTGTTGTTGACTCAATAAATTTCGGCAAAACTCCGCAGACTTCGTTCTTTGTGGCTCAAATCAGTGAAGAAGAAGACAGTGTCTTCAGAAAGAATCCTCCTCCCGTAGACCCGTATGTAGACCCTATTACCAATGTGGCAGAACCAAGAGTTGCACTTGTGTTAGGTTTCCCCGTCTTGCAACCCGGTGATACCTGCTTTGTTATCAAACAATTGTTTACAGTCGACCGCTATTCCGGCTATGGAAAGATGCGAATGTATGTATATGGCGGCATTGACGACAGCCTGGCAGCCGACACTCAAGACAGTATTGTCTTTTTCTTCAGATTAGGCACAAATTCTGACAACTTCTATGAGTTTCACACCAAACTCTATCCGCGATGGGATGAGCGCAACTGGGTTGAGCTGGATTTTGACGAAGTAACTGCGTTTAAAGACTCAGCGCAAAAAACTTTTCCCAAAGAACAAAGAAGCAAGGCAGTCGATATATTCAACGACAAATATCGTGTGTTTGGTGACCCCAACCTGAATGAAATTCTCTTTTTCTCCGCAGGTCTGGTCAGCACTTTTAAAGATCCGGTCAATGGAGAGATCTGGCTGGATGAGCTACGGGTAACCGATGTTCGCAAAAATTCAGGTACTGCTGTTAGATTATCAGCTGCGGGCAATATTGCTGACTTGTTTAATTATAATTTTCAGGTACAGAGCCGCGATGCTTTTTTCAGGGGACTCTCGACCGCTACCAGGGGAGGCTCCAACAATAACCTGGGCAGCGGAAGAACCAGCACAAATTATAGTTTTAGCTTGTCAATGAATGCTAACAAATTTTTGCCGCCGTCATGGGGGGCCAAACTTCCGTTATCATATAGGTTTACCAAGAGTATTACGACGCCTTTGCTAAGGACCAGATCCGACGTTGTCCTGCCAGAGGAGGTGCGCCAAAAAGAGAGAACCATCAGTCAGACTCAGACTTTTTCGATATCTGAGAAATTCAGTAAAAAAGGCTCGAATCCCTTGTTTAATTTATTTCTCAATAGACAGTCTATAAGTTTTTCATATAGCAGGACTAAAGGAGAATCAGTAAACTCCCCTTTTACATTTGGAGAGAACTATAATATAAAGTCCGGTTTTGATCTGGGCATAACCAGAGTTCCTACAGTCCCTCTGTTTTTCTGGACCAAATGGATACCCTTTGTTAAAAAACTCAGTGGTTCCAAATTGTCGCTGTACCCGAAGAGCTGGAGACTGTCAGCTGCATACAGTAGGACTCTAAGGATAACAGAAGATATTAACCGGAATCTCACATCATCTGCATCGCGGGATTTCTCCGGCGGCATTGATGTCAGATACAATTTCTTTGATAATCTTACAACCAGTTTCAACTACAGTACCAAGAGAGACTTAACAGACGTCAATAATATAAATATCGTTCTTTCACCCAAAGATTTTAAACTTGGCATAGAAACTACATACCGGCAGAGATTTAATCTTAAGTACGACCCGAAACTGTTATCCTGGCTGACCGGGACCTACAGCTTTGATGCCACATATAATGATAATCTGGACCGCAGCTCACAGACGCGCCGTTCGACTCTTACTCAGGGCTGGGGTATGGGCGGCACCTTTAATCACAGGGCGTTGTTCTCAAAAAGTGCACAAACTGGCGGTAGTCGGCGGGGCTTCAGACAACGGGGCGGGCGCCGGACAATAAATGTACCCGATGACGAAACCTCCAAAGACAAGAAGAAAGACCAAAATAATGACGAAAAGGAACAAGACAAAAAGCAGGAAGACAAAAACAAGAAAGACGGCCCGTCAATATTTTCCTCGCTTGTTTCAAAGCCAAAAGCATTACTGAATTTTTTGACAGGCTGGATAGAGCCGATTAATTACAATTACAATAGAGGATTCAATAACTTTGTGCCGGGAATGCTGGAGCGCCCCGGATTTATGTACCGCTTCGGAGTAGAACGCAATAAAGATATCCTGACAAGCAGCGCGGACACGCGTGCAGCATCTTCGAGTGAATCCCAATCATATAACCTAAATTCCGGATTTGGACTTTTTGGCGGAATTCAGACCACAGTCAAATTTAGCCGTTCTGAAAACCTCGATTTAATAAAACAAGGACCTCTTTATCGTACTCGTACTACCAACTGGCCGGATTTGTCTATCAGGATTTCAAAGTTTAAGTCGCTGCCCCTTATCAAGGGCCCGGTAAACAAGATGATAGGTATTTTTTCACCAAGGACGGGTTTTAGCAGGAGGGAACAGAAAACTACTGATATCAATGGTAGATTTGACGTCGCGAAATCTACCTCGTTAAGTTTCAGTCCCTTGTTGTCAATAAACTTTAAGTTGTGGCGTTCGTTATCCCTCTCTGGTTCATACACCCATAGCACCGAGGAATCCGTAAAGAGGAGTACGGGAGACGGCAAGTTTCAGTCAGAGACCAATTCAGATCGTAAAACAATTGCGGCAACCACCAAATATACTTTCTCTTCTCCCGGCGGAATTAGGATTCCTATTTTCGGCCGCCTGAAATTCACATCAACAGTTAATATTGACTTGACGTTTAAGTATAGCGCTAACAACAGCGAAACAAGGAAATGCGATACATGTGCGTTCACTAACTCGCTGGACAAATCAGATTTTTCTGTGCGTCCAACGATCTCCTATTCATTCAGCAGGCAAATAAGGGGCGGGTTATCGGGGGTCTGGCAAGATACAAACGATGCCAAGTCTGGCCGCAAGAGCCATGTCAGACAGATACAAATATGGATGGAAATTCGTTTTTAGGATTTAACGGTTGACTATTTTCTTTCTTACCAGGTAATTGAACCGATGAAAATCCAGGCCAGTTTAATAATTGTATTCAATCTAATCTTAATAATGACATTGTCTTGTAATAAAAAGTCGGTAGAAGTTCCCAGGTTTGACAGCTCCAGAGCTTTTGAATATCTGGTCAAACAGGTAGAATTTGGCCCGCGTGTTCCCGGCAGCAGTGAGTGGCAAAAATGCAAAGAGTACCTTGCCAGGCACTTTACAGAGCTGGGAATAAAACCAAGATTTCAAGAATTCGATTTTTTTGATCCCTACTCAAAAACTCAGCTGCCTCTGGTTAATATAATTGCGACTATTGAAGGCAGCTCTGCAAAACCCGAGCGGATTCTTTTGATGGCCCACTGGGACACTCGACCCCGAACCGACTATCCCACCAGACCGAATATCTCTGATGAACCAATTCCCGGTGCCAATGACGGCGCCTCGGGAGTTGCTGTGCTAATGGAACTGGCTAACATGCTGGCCAAAAATCGGCCGGAGCATTCAGTTGAAATTGTACTGGTCGATGGCGAAGACTGGGGGAAATCGGGTGATAACGAATACTACTTGTTGGGTTCTTCAGAGTTTGCCCGCAGAGGTATCAGAGGGAAATACCGTTTCGCAATTGTGATAGACATGGTTGGCGACAAGAATCAGGAATTCTATCGCGAAATTTTCTCAGAAACTCATCACCCCGAACTCAATGATATGATCTGGAAAGCCGCCGCTGAGCTTGGCGTTACCTCTTTTATTGATACTACCCGGCACACTGTGCTTGATGATCATATTCCACTGGTAACAAGCGGTCTGCCGGCAGTTGACATTATAGACTTCGATTACAAATGGTGGCATACTGACCAGGATACGGTTGACAAATGTTCGCCTGAGTCATTAGGAAATATCGGGAAAGTATTAGCTCATATAATTTACAATCCGCAATTATGGCCGCCCAGGAAATAAAAAAACTCAGCGATTTTCCGGCTGTGGAAAAACTGCTGCAGTCCAAGAGTCTGGCACTACAGCTAGAGAAGCTGCCCAGGCCGGTAGCGACAGCTGTTATTCAGGCTACTATCGCACAGGCTAAGCAGCAGTTTAAAGCTAACAAACAAACGCTGACTCAGGCCGTGTTAGTCAAGATGATAATTAAGAATCTAAAAGTGAGGTCAAAAAAAGAAATATGCCGCGTCATTAACGCCACCGGCATACCGCTGCATACCAATCTTGGCCGGGCGCCACTGGGTGAAGCTGTGCTAAAAGAAATTCAGGAGAGCTTAGCCGGATATAGCAATCTCGAATTCGATTTAGAAACAGGAAGTCGCGGAAAAAGAGGTGAAGCCTGTGAACAATATCTGGCGCAGCTCTCCGGTGCCGAAAGCGCCGCTGTAGTTAATAACTGCGCGGCTGCTTTGTTTATAATTCTAAATACGTTGGCCTTGCGTAAAAGTGTTATTTTGTCGCGCGGGGAAATGGTTCAGATTGGCGGAGGATTTCGCATACCAGAAATTCTCAAACGCTCCGGCGCCAAACTCACAGAAATCGGCGCTACTAATATTACTACCACCGACGACTACTCTCAGGCGATTGATAAAAGCAGCAAAATTATTCTCAAAGTCCATCGCAGTAATTTTCAGCTGTCAGGTTTTACAAAAGAAGTTTCCGCCAAAGAACTGGCACAAATAGCCGGACAAAACGAACTTATATTGGTAAATGACCTCGGCAGCGGCGCCCTTTTTTCCACGAAAAAACTTTTTGGGCATAATGAACCAACTGTCCAGCAATCTGTTCGTGATGGCGCACATTTGACCTGTTTCTCGGGAGACAAAATGCTGGGCGGAGTGCAGGCGGGTCTTATTGTCGGCAAAAAAGAACTGGTAGATAAGATCAAAAGCAATCCACTATTTAGAGCTGTCAGAGTTGATAAAATAACGTTTCTGATTTTGGAGAGAATATTCAAAGCTTATCTGGATAACAGCTATCAGGAAAATATCAAAATCTGGCAGCTTCTGGCTGTTACGGAATCCGAATTATATAACAGAGCCAAATCGATAATCAAACAGCTGGGGCATCCGACCGGTCTGTCTGCCGAAGCTACCACAACTTTTTTAGGCGGGGGCGGCCTGCCGGAAACCGAGCTGCCTTCGGTAAGTTTAATCTTTTCACAGGATTTTCCGGCCACAAAGCTGCTCAAAAAACTTCGTTCAATGAAGCCGCCGGTAATAGCCCGAATTGAAAACGACAGGCTGATAGTCGATTTAAAAGCAGTCGACCAGAGCGAACTCGACCTTCTTACAAAATCATTACAACAGATTCTGAAATAGCAGCATAGCTATGTTAGTAGTAGGCACTGCCGGACATATCGACCATGGTAAATCAGCCATTGTAAAAAGGCTGACCGGCACCGACCCCGACCGTCTGCCCGAAGAAAAAGCACGGGGAATGACTATTGACCTCGGATTTGCATTCTACCAGACAGCCGACAATCAGACTATTGCACTTGTTGATGTGCCCGGTCACGAAAGATTCATAAGAAACATGATCTCAGGCGCCAGCGGTATTGATGCTGTTCTGCTGGTAATTGCGGCCGATGACGGCTGGATGCCTCAAAGCGAAGAGCATTTTCAGATTATCAGGCTTCTTGGTGTTTCAAGCGGCATTATTGTGATCAATAAATCGGACCTTGCAGAAACCGACTGGCTCGAAATTCTAAAAAGCGATATCAAAGAAAAAGTAAAAGATTCGTTCTTAAAAGACTCTCCGATAATTGAAGTTTCAGCTGAAACAGGCAACGGTTTTGATAAGCTAAAAAAAGAACTTGACCGCCTGCCCCAAACAATCTCCCGCGAAAGAGACATAGACAAGGCCAGGCTCTATATTGACCGCGCCTTTATGAGCAAAGGCTTCGGAACAGTTGTCACAGGCACACTTAAAGGCGGCTGCTTTGCGACCGGACAAACGCTTTCAATCTGGCCATCTCTCAAAAAAGCAAAAATTCGTTCACTGCAGTCTAACAGCAAAGACGTAGAAAAAGCCAGCCCGGGACAAAGAACTGCCATCTCATTAACCGGAACAGACAAAGACGAACTGCAGCGAGGCCGGGTGCTGATTGCAGAGAAAAACCTGTCGCATTTCAAAGAAAACCCGGTACTGGTGCTCCGCCTAGAAGTTCTCAAAAACTCACCACTTAGTCTGAGCAGCAGAAGACGGCTGACATTCATTACAGGCACGACCGAATGTCAGGGAGAGATCCGAATTTTCAAAGACAAGCAAATTAATCCCGGCAGCTCGGGCACAGTATTCTTTAAACCGGACGACCCCGTGTACGCTCTGCTGGGCGACCATTTTATAATACGCCTGCCAACTCCTATGCTCTCTCTTGGCGGCGGAATTGTCATCGACCATGTCAGGAAGTTCCCTCGCCAAAAAGAACTGGAACAATTTAGTTATTTAGACTTAAGAACCGATTGGCAGCTTGATAAGATAATCCTCTCAGAGTTGTCAAAAGAAAACATGTTAAAACCAAAAGAGTTGTTAGTGCAGTCGTCTTTTGGGGCCGGCAAAATAAAATCAGAGCTTGAAAAACTGCTGAACGCTAAAAAGTGCGGCCAGATAGGTGACTACATATTTGAAACCGGTACATTCGAAAAGATAAGTAAAGAAACTATAATCAAAATAGAAAAGTTCTTGAAAGAAAACTCCCATGTAACAGGCTTAACCATCGAACAAATCGAACAACTGCTGAGAATTGGCGAAGAAAAAACCAGAGTAATCTTAAACTATTTGGTAACTCAAAATATGCTTAGCGAAGAAAGGGAAAAATATAATTTAGTAAACCGCCAGGCCGGACCCGAAGGGAAAATTCGGGCAGCTTTTGATGATATCATGAATATGCTGAGCGAGAAGCCGTTTGCTCCGCCGAGGCTGGCAGATATTGCTTCAAAAGGGAGCAGTTATCGCCAGGCAATCAGGTATATATTAGACAATAACAGCGCTCACAAATGCGGCTCGGAGTTTCTCTTTGCTAACGATGCCTGGAGACAGATATTAGAGTTTATAAGAGAGTGCTTAAATAATAAGAGTGAACTTAAAGTGACAGACCTTCGCGACAAATTCAGCTTCTCCCGGAAGTATTCAATTCCGATTTTAGAAGAAACCGACAGGTTGAAAATTACACGCCGTCAGGGAGACATACGAGTAAAAGGTGAAAACTTTGAAAAATAAAGTTCTTTTATATAACGCCAGAATCTACACCCAGTTTAACAATCAAGTAGTCAATTCAATGGCGCTGGACAAAAGACTCATAGTAGCCGTCGGAGATAACCTGCAGCAAGACCCACGATTCAAAAACTTTTCTAAAATCGATCTGAAGAAAAAGACCATAGTGCCGGGGTTTGTCGATGCCCATACTCATTTTCACTATTTTGCTCAGTCGTTTTGTAAAGTTTCGCTTGATGGTCTGGACTCGCTTGAAAAGTGCCTCAGCAAAATTAAAACTTTTGCCGCGACGCTTAAAAAAAATGAATGGGTGGTAGGCGAGGGCTACTCGGTCGACTTTTTCAAAAAACGAATTGAGCCGGATAAATTCATGCTGGACAAAGTCAGCGGCGGACGGCCTGCCATAATGTTTACCAAAGACCAGCATACGGCCTGGGTCAACAGCCAAGCCCTGACGTCAGCAGGAATTAATTCGAAAACAAAAGATCCCGCAGGCGGCAGAATTGAAAAATTAAGCGACGGCACTCCTTCGGGGATACTCAGAGAACCGGCGGCATACAGTGCAGTCAGCGAGCTGCTGCCTGAACCAGCGGCAAGTCAGATGAACCGTTTTTATCAGAAAGCATTAAACTGGGCCTATAAAAAAGGAATCACAGCTGTACATTCATTCGACGGCAATCCGCTGGCGTTTAAGTGGTATCAGCAGATGTCAGAGAAAAAGAAACTCGGCCTGCGCATCAACTAATACTTT
>JADFLZ010000505.1 GCA_022564135.1 Candidatus Zixiibacteriota bacterium | reverse complement strand
TATAAAAAGGTATTCATATTTCCCCTGATTGCTGCTATCCGGGTCCCAATGAAAATTTATCGGGGGGGTAGAAGTGTGCTCATATTCTGTAATACAAAGATTAAGACGGCGAGGATTAGCTGTATCAGACATATCCCAGGCAGAACCGGGGAATGTTCCAACACCGGCTGAGTTATAAGCATTATCCCGGCGAAAGACCTGAATATTTGACCAGTTAGCGGTGTCACTATCAAACTTTATCTCAACCGGAATATATTCTGTACTTAAAATACTGCTGCCGAAAAAATCCACTCCTTTGGCTATACTTCCGCCAAAGGTTTCATAGCCGAAATTTACACCGCTCATCCATTGTGTCGCACCAATCCAGGTAGCCTGGATAGCGGGTCCCTCATCTCCAGGAAGCAGAGCAGATGTTGCCTGCTGCTCCTGCCAGTTGGTTGCTTTTAGAAAGAGCTTTTCATATTCCGTTAATTCGTAGCCGGAATTGAGAACCGGCGGGTCTGCCTGTGCCATTGGATAAAGGCAAAGAAAAGCTACTGCAAATAAAATCAGAAATCGTTTCGACATTGTTCTTTTCCTCAAAAGTAAAGAGGTTCAATTAGAGTTGTAATTCAATGGCGGTATCTGTCCAAAATATATACATTCCTTATAAATGCAACCACAAAATTTTATACGGTTCCGTTCATAGGTTGTTCGGTAACAAGCACCGTAAAATTCAGCATATGCAGGAAGATTCTCAATGTTTGATTATGGGCAATCGACTGGCGGTCCGCCGCCTCTGAATATGAAATCGACGACATAGGTTAAGTCCAGTATATCAAGCGTTTTACCGTCACCGTTTATGTCACTTTCAAGCTGGCACTTGCCGTTGTCGCCGCTGCCCCTGAAGATGAAATCAACTATGAAAGTGAGGTCGAGAACATTTGCGTTTATCCCATCGGAATTAAAGTCACCTCTCTGCCCAGTGCAACAGCTGCTCGTAAACAGGAAGACCAGGTCGTCAATTTCATCAATTCCGGTAAAATCCAAAATGCCATCGTTGTTGCGGTCGTGTAAAATACAGCAGGAAGCTGTGGAACTGGCCGGATAGTCCAGCGGATTTATAAAATTGCCGCTGCCGTCATTTTCAAATATCCTAAAACTGTTGCCTGAATAGGAACTTGTCACCATATCCAGGTCGCCATCTCCGTCCAGATCCCCCAGGTCAATGGCTATGGCGAATTGAGGAGTATTATAAGTGACAGCAGGAGACATACCGCCCAGCCCATTGCCAAAAATTACAACCGCATTGTGGTCGGTGGAATTTGCACAGACAACATCAACATTTCCGTCACCATTAACGTCCCCGACAGCCAGCATCCAGGGATTACCCTTGGCGTCCACTTTAGAGGCAAACTGGAGTCCGCCCTGGCCGTCTCCAAGGAGCAATACAATCTCCCGACTGATTTGCGTGCCGACAAACAGATCAGGAATGCCGTCATTGTTGGCGTCGGCGGCAGCACAGGCAAACTCGCCTGATGAGCCGCTTTCAACTGGAACTGTCGTAGAAAAAACTCCGTTGCCGTCATTTAAAAAAATAGTGAGATTGTTGCTACCAATATTTGAAGTAATAATATCGTCATCCCCATCGCCATCAATATCCATTACAGTCAAGCCTCGTACCCCAAAGCCGCCGGCATATTCCATCACCGGAGTAACAAACCCGCCCAAGCCGTCACCAATCAATATTCTCAGTTTGTCCGTAACGGTTGCCCCTACGGCCAGGTCTATAATACCATCGCCGTTAAAGTCACCGCCTTCGTTAGGGCTGGCAACTCCGTTTCCAGAAAACGGATAAGTTATGAAATTTGAGAAAGATCCGGTGCCATCGTTTAAGGCTACTCTAACATCGTCTGATATTTCGTTTATGATAGTAAGGTCGCTGAAGCCGTCATCGTTTAAGTCTCCGGCATAAGCTCCGTAACACTGAATATGTCCTTCGCCGCTGTCTCTAACCGTGAATACAGTATCTAGCGACTGGACAATAGACGAAAAATCGGATTTTGCCCAGAAATTCCAGCTGTATCCGGTCTCAATGGGAGTGGCATTTGAGGTTGTAATGCCCTTGGACAAGGAAAAAGAAATCCATTAACCTGCCAAAAAC
>JADFLZ010000504.1 GCA_022564135.1 Candidatus Zixiibacteriota bacterium | reverse complement strand
CGCATCAGACAAAAAGGGTCGCATTCGAGCAAACGCCCTGCTATCTGACTTATACTACCGCTAAGACCAAAGAAATTATCTTAGAAAATATCAAACGCTCGCCTATCTTTTCCGGCCAGCTAAATTCGACCGGTCCCCGCTATTGCCCGTCTATTGAAGATAAGTTTTTCCGCTTTGTGGATAAGCCACGTCATCAGCTCTTTTTGGAGCCGGAAGGCAACGGCACCAGCGAGGTTTACCCCAATGGCTTTTCAACATCTCTGCCCGAAGATGTCCAAGTTGCTGCTATCAAAACAGTTACCGGACTGGAGCAGGTGGAAATAACCCGTCCGGGCTACGCCGTGGAATATGACTACTGTCCGGCACGTCAGATCAAAGCCAGCTTGGAGACTCATCTCGTCAAAGGCCTTTTCTTTGCCGGCCAGATCAATGGCACCTCAGGCTACGAAGAAGCAGCCGGACAGGGGCTTATGGCCGGTATAAATGCTGTCTTATATATCGAAAAGGAGCCGCCGTTTATAATAGACCGCTCTGAAGGCTATATCGGGGTTATGATTGATGATTTGACAACCCGCTCAACCACCGAGCCATATCGCTTATTTACTTCCAGAGCCGAATACAGGCTTTCAATGCGCGAAGATAACGCCAGAGACAGAATGTCCGACTACGCCCGGAAGTATAATCTTCTTCCAGAGGTTGCCCTAAATTCTTTCCGAGAGCTTCAAGATAAAACAGAGACGGCTATTTCGAATTTTAAGAAAATTCGATTAACAGCAGGGGACTTGGCGAACTACGCTAATGAGCTTAACAATATGAATAGCATGACCTTGGAGCATTTTCTGAAGCAGCCCCGGATAAGTATTGCTAAAGCAATGCCTCTGTTAGTTTTATATAATAGTGAATTTGGAGGCCAGCCTGAGGTTTTAGAACGTGCTGCAATTTTTGTCCGCTACCAGGGCTATATCGCCAAGCAGCAGCGCGAAATCGACAAATTTAAGAAACTGGAACATGAGACTATTCCTGAAAATTTTGTTTTTCAAGCGATTACCGGGCTAAAGCGGGAAGCTACTGAAAAATTTCAACGTTTCCGGCCTGATTCCCTGGGTCAGGCCAGTCGCATAGAAGGCATCACCCCCGGCGATGTCGCGGTACTTTCTGTGCATTTAAAAAGGCATAAAGCGACAGCATAGTGGGCGAATCAGAAAACTGCTTTTTTGAAGTCAAAATCGAAGACATCCTTCAGAAGCATGGCAAAAATGGCAGCTTAGATGCTTATTTGAGCCTGCTGACTTTAGAAAACGAGAAAACGAATCTTGTTTCACGTGAAACATCAGCCGCAGACTTAAAGAGACTCATTGCAGAGTCTCTGGTTCCTTTCGAAAAATTAGAGCTTAAGACTGTCAATAATTATCTGGATATCGGTTCAGGCGGCGGGCTGCCTGCAATTCCTATTATAATAACCAAAAACCCGCCTGAATCTGTCCTGATTGAGCGCAGAAATAAGAAAGCCTCAGCCCTGAGGCGTATTTCGCTGGAGTTGAAAATAAAGCCTATAGTAATTGAACAGACATTTGAAGATATTGTATTTGATAAGACTTTTGATCTGATTACTGTTCGCTTAGTTCGCCTCTCCGGCCCTATTCTAAAGAAGATTTCTGAGATTTTATCTCATTCAGCCGTTTTCATCTATTATGGTGCTTTCCAGTCAGCTAAATGCCCTCCGGAACTTTCGTATACTATCTATTCTTACGCTATTGGTGACGATTCACCGGCCAAAGCCTTTACACTTTTTAGAAAAAACTAATAAATAAAAAAACAGAGACTTTGTCCTGCTATCTCTATGTTACCTGTGACGATTCACTGGCCAAAGCTTTCACGATTTTCAAGAAAATATAGTAAATAAAAGAAAGAGACTTCGTCCAGCTATCTCTATGCTATCGGTGATAATTCGTCAGCCAAAGCCTTCACAATTTTCAAGAAAATCCAGTGAATAAAAGAAAGAGACTTCGTCTCCTTTTTAGTTGTTTGAAAACTCACTCAAAGATAAGATTAAAGGGAAGTTATAGGAATAACATTATTGCTTAAGGAGTCAGCTCTGGGTAAGAAAATTGCAATTGCCAACCAAAAAGGCGGGGTCGGAAAAAC
>JADFLZ010000503.1 GCA_022564135.1 Candidatus Zixiibacteriota bacterium | reverse complement strand
CGATTTCTTTTTTCGCGGCGGTACTGAACCAACCGTATGCCCTTAAAGTAATTATTAGTCAAATCGACTCGTCCGGCTACCGTATGTTGGCCACTAATCTCCCAAGCCTCAACAGCTTACAAAGCTCATTTTCCGCCTCCAAATCGTTTGACACGGCCAAAAAAGGGGTATATATTCATTGCTTATTTTGAGCAGCTGCTGCGTCTAAGGGCTGTAACAAATTAAGAATTTGGCTAACAGGAGTTTTGGGAATGAAATTATCGCTTCAGAAGATTCTACTGATTTTGACACTATTATTAATGCCATCTTTCAGTGCCAAGGCACAAGATGGATCTCTAGATGAGATTATTCGGTTCGAAGGCTTCAACTTTGGCTTCACCGGCAATGGCGCTCGCGCCCGAGGAATGGGCAACGCTTTTCTGGCTGTTTCAGATGATATCACCGGAGTAGCCTGGAATCCTGCCGGACTTTACAAAATTGAATCACCCGTACTGGGTCTCAGCTTCGGCTCTTTAAGACCACGCGGTTCATCAAGCAGCGACAAACTTGACCTGTCTGGAGCTTCACCTGTTTTTGAAAGAATTTCAAGGGATCATGCCGGAACTTTTGGGTCGCTAAGTTCGGTAAACTTTGTAGCCCCGATAAGAGTCAAGGGACATCCGTTTGTTGCCTCTGCATCTTATACCAGAGTCTCCGACGAGTACCAGTTCTCTAACATAGAATTTGACGAGATTGCAATCTTCGCGATATTTAACGAAGTTGGCGTCCTGATTGATCAGGATACGGTTATAGCATCGGTTGGTGTTATAAGTGAGCTTGAAGGTGGTATTAATGCTGTCAATTTTGGTTTTGGAACAAGACTAAGCGGCAATCTTGCCCTGGGCTTCAGCCTGAATATTTATGGCGGAGCCGTTCAGAGACACACTAATTTTTTAATCACAGGTGACAATATTCCTGTAAATAATTTCCAGAACGGTTTTTTGGAAAGCAACATCTTCTCCGCAGACAGCAGCAGTTTCGGTGGATTTAATTTTACCATCGGACTTAAACATGATGGTGAAAGATTTGATGCCGGCCTTGTTATAAAAACACCATTTTCACTAAGCCAGAAAAGCCTTAACTTTAGTTCAAATATTATAAAAATAAATGATGTCGTAAGCTTAACGGATACGACTATTACAATTGACCTGTTAACAAAATATGAAATTCCGGTGATTGTAGGCTTCGGAATTGGCTACAACGTTTCTGATAGCTGGCTCTTGGCGCTTGACGCCGAATATCGCCATTTCAGTACTCAGCAGATAAAGATTCGCCAGAGCATTACACTGGTTCCGGGCGCTGACAATATTGAGGAATTCGTGATTCTTTCTGAGGAGCAGTGGCAGTGGAGTAATGTCTTTATTGTTCGGGCCGGTACCGAATATCTCAATGAAACGGGTATCGGGACAATCCCCTTTAGAGCAGGTATAGGATACGTGCCGGTGCCCACTCCGGATACAGACATAAATGGTGTTCGTTCTACTGCTGTCAGCTATGAGTTTTCGCTCGGCACCGGAATCCACTGGGAGCAAATCAAGCTGGACCTGGCCTATAACTACTCAACTTTGAGCATTGAAAGCCGCGGATTTGCTGCTCAGTCGAAAAACAAAAATCATTTTCTGACAGCCAGCTTTACCGGATATTTCTAATTTTCGGTTTATTAATTGAGAAGCATTGAGATAAAATTAAGAATATCGTAAAAAGCATACCTGGCAGCTCTACTTCAGGGAATATTTGTCCGATATAATTAAAATAGTTTTTAATTGGAAGAGATATGTACGGAAAAGTAAAACTAACAAAGCGTCAGATTAAAGAAGATAAATTTACTGAATTTATGCTTAACTCCAAGCAGCAGGTTGAGGAGAACTGGCAGTATCTGGCCATTGCCGTAATCGTCGTTATACTGGGAGTTGTTGGCTCAGTTTATTATTTAGATTCTGTTGAGGAGACTTCCCGTCAGGCGGCGGCCAATCTATCTAAAGGGAATTTGGAGTATCGCAACGGCAGCAGCCAGGTGGCGCTGCTGACTTTTAACGATATAGTCAACAATTATGGCGGCACCAAATCAGCCGAACAGGCTACCTTTATGCTCGGCAAAGTTAACCTTC
>JADFLZ010000502.1 GCA_022564135.1 Candidatus Zixiibacteriota bacterium | reverse complement strand
CAGGATTTACGGCTAGCTGACCTTTGCTTTTGAACTTTCCTTCTTCACTTTTAAGATACAGGGTACGGGGTTGTAAAATGGGTGTCAGCAGCAAAACTGCAGCACACAGATATAAGGCGACTGTTGCAAGAAATCTTTTTGACATAAATTTAGCACTCACTCAAATGGTTTAATTCTCAATCATTAACGAATCAGGGTCCAATTTAGTTTAATGAGCCCGGCAGAAAAAAGGCTAACTCCAAGCTCTATTTTAATATAAGTCAAGAAATTAGCAAAAAGGACCATGTCAATCAAGCATTTTCAGCAGAAATTATTTTGACGCAAATGCTGCTTTACTTTTTGCGAATTAAAGGCCGAAATACGGCTATATGCAAAAAAGGCCGGGTCAAACCGGCCTTGCTACTTCCTTGCAACCCCAAGCTATTCAGTGGGTTTCTCGAATTGGTCAGCCGAAACGCTGGCGTTGACATCGAATTCTGAGATTTCAGTATAATCGCATTGTTTGCCGTCTAAGTTTCTGAAAGTTTTAGACGGAATCAGAATACCCTCAACCTGAGTAAATTCAGTATATCTTTCTTCAATGTTTCCTTCGCCGACCATAGTTGTTCCCCAAAATGACTTACCGGCCAGTTTGTGGGTTTTCGAGTCAAAGGCCAGTCTGCATATAGAATCGCCGTTCTTGTCCAACATCACTACAAAATCGACAGGACTTCCGTCAAACTCGCCGGAGCCGTCGAATACAAACTGAATTTCCGGAGAATCTATCTGCTGAAACATCTGGATTGTATTTCTCATGGCATCTATGTTTTCCTCAAGTATTTCTTCTTCGGTAAAGGGGACCAGTTCACCTGTCGGACCTGTTCGCCAGCCGCTGACACCGTTGCGGATCATCAGCATAGTCCTGCCCATCATAGAAACTTCTTGTCTGGTTTTATCCGGGAAGGCTTTGAGTTCATCAAATTGTATCGCGATCTCTCCCTGAGGCGTAATTATCGTAAGTGTACCTTTGGTATGTAAAGAGCTTACTTTTTTGAAATTTGCCAGTCCGCCATGTGCTTCGGCCGCTTGAGTCAGGACGTTTTTCCCTTTTTCAAGATTTTCAGGTGTGATAGCCAGTTCAGCTTTTTCTTCACCGGATGGTATTGATATATTAATAGCCACCACCGGGCCGAGCGCCAGTTCCTCTAAAGGCATATCAAAATCTTCACCTTTACCAACGACTACAACTTGCAGGGCATCGGGCCTGAGATTTTTCATTGCCGCGGCTACGACATCTGCCGAAGTTACCTGCTCAACTTTTTCCTTTGTCTGCTGCAGGAAGTCTTCGGGGAGTCCGTGGTAGTCGTATGACATCATTCTGGTTACTACTTCACCCTTGGTGTCAAAATTAAACACGAACGAATTCAAATAAGCATTTTTGGCTCTATCCATTTCTTCTGCGGTAGGCGGATCGGTCTGCATGCTTTTGATTACTTTTATAACTTCTTTTATAGCTTTGGCAGTCGTTTCAGATTTTGTCCCGACATAGCCATAAAAGAATCCCGGATAAGAAATATTTGCGGTATAGGTAGCGCTGGTGCCGTAGGCCAAGCCTTCTTTGGAGCGAATCGTATTAAACATGCGATTGCCAAAGCCGCCGCCGAGTATATTGTTCATTACAATTCTGTCAGCGTAGTCTTCGTCGGTAACTAAGCCGCCGATATGCCCGAGTAAAATGTTTGTCTGGGTGACATCATTTTTCTCTACATAATTGACCTGCCGGACAAATTTGTAATCAACTTTGGGGAGTTTGGGGATTTCGACTGTTCCTCTGGGCCAGTCGCCAAAAAGTTTCTTAATTTTCTTAACTATCTTTTTTTCGTCAAAGTCACCCCAGATTCCTATTTGGATATTGTCCGGAGTGAAATACTTTTTGTGGAAAGCCACCAGATCATCGCGGCTTATGGCGTTGATAGTGGCATACTCGCTTTGGCGGGCATAGACAGATTTGGGGCCGTAGATGACTTTTCTGAATTCCCTGATAGCAAGCTGCAAGGCCTCATCATTTCGTCTGGCGATAGCTGAGCGCTGCTGGACGATCTCCAGATCAATTTTATCCTGTTCAAAAACAGGATAACGGAGGACTTCGTCCAGCACCTCCAGCCCGA
>JADFLZ010000501.1 GCA_022564135.1 Candidatus Zixiibacteriota bacterium | reverse complement strand
TGACCGCCGCTGGAGAAATCCCGCATCCGATCGGACGAAAAGAAAAACGAACGAGTCAGATATGCGAAATCGCCGTTACCCGGATTAGTCTCATATTTGATTAATTTGTTTATATAAGCCGAAAATTGTCCGGAAGAATTAAAAGGCAGCCGTCCGACCAGCAGCTCCGGAGTCAAATAATTGAGGTCAGTCAGTTTCTCTCCCCAAATGCCGTCATTGTCGCTATCCCAGTCAACTTCAAGATCAGCAAAGTATAGATCAGTAAGCTGTAAATTTTTCATGTCAGGCAAAGTGTCTATGTCATAGTGATAGGCGTATCTGACTGGTAAAACAGTTTCATCACCGGCTAATAACAAATATTTGCCGCCGCTATAATGAAAATCTTTGAGACGGCTGCGAAGTTTTTCAGCATCGTCAACTCCCGAACCTGCATAAGAAGCCAGAATATCTTCGATTGTTTCCAGTTTAGTGACAATACCGGTCTTGTTTTTGTAGTCAGCCAAAAGCTGCAAATCGGGCAGCAGAGATTGCGAGGTTACAATCAGATATTCGGCGTTATTGTTTGAAAGGCTGTTATTGCTTTTGAACTTATCTGAAAGAGACGCCAATGACAGTGAACTATTAGCTGTCAGCTGTGCTGCACTTAGCAAAGCACCGTCGACTTTTATCTGGAAACTTTTGTTAAACAGAAAATTTGAAGCCGAGTCAAGACTGACCGGAAAGACAGATAGCAGGGCGTAGCGCTGATTGGCGATCGTAATCAGGCTTATTTCAAAGGCTTTTTGACCAAGCCCGTCCATAACAGTTGCGGGTCTGATGATTTCATATTCATTCGGGTCATCAGAAGTTGTCAGGTCGGACTGAATAATGGAAGCGTCTGCTAAATTCTCAATAATTTCTGTTTCGCTTATTTCTACGGATATAGAAGAGATAGTTGAATTTCCCCCCAGTAAAATAAGATATTGCCTGAGCGGCAGAGAGAACTGTCCCACTCTCAGCTGATCAAAATCAGCATAAGTAATTTTATACTTTTCGATATTGACTGAAAGCTCGGCGCTGCTAAACTCCAGGCTGTTAATATGAGAAGCGGCAGCTGTTGAGCCGGTCAAGGCTATCGACAAAGCTAAAGCTGCCGGGACCAATAATTTCATCTGTTCCTTTATTTTGTTTATTCGCTGTCTATTAATTTTCGGCAGAATTACGAATTAGCTGCGGAAATCTCGATCTCCTATTCTGAATAATTTTAAGTAGTTGAATAACATAGAAGTGCGAGGTGCACGTTTGTATAGCTTGCAGCTGGGAGCGGCAGTTCTATAGAGCAACCTGCTGCTAACTCGTTGTAACAGAGTAGCTTTTAAACTTTAATCAATTGGTCAAGAGAAAACTGTTCCGCTCTGTTTTGTTCGGGTCCAATGAGATACGAAAAATAGAATTTGTTACTCCCGTTAGCCGTTGAGGAAAAATAACTTAACAGTCAAACTTTTTTTAAAAGCAGATTAAAAATTGCTTGACTTGTCCGGCGAAAATGTGATAGTTATGGCCAATTCTGGTATAAATTGGTATTAATTGGAGAATCACTTGGCTGGCTTTTACGGACAATTCAAAACCAGTATGGATGACAGCGGGCGTTTTGCCCTGCCGGCCAAACTTCGCTCAGTCTCAGGCCAATCAAAAAAGTCCCAACTTTCAGGAGAACTTGTCCTGACCAAAGGGCTGGAAGGCTGCCTGAGCTTATACCCCAAAGGTGAATGGGACTCAGTCCAAAGCCGGCTCTCAGCGCTCAATTTTACCAAGCGGGATTTCAGATTCTTCTCAAGGTGGTTTTATTCCTCGGCTGCACAGATGACTCCGGACCGCAGCGGCAGAATGGTCATTCCTGCGCATCTCATTGCCGAAGCCGGTCTCAAAAAAGAGCTGTTAATAATCGGTGTTAATCGCTGGGTCGAAATATGGAACCCGGAAAGATATGAGTACTACTTAAAGCAGTTCTCCGGAAGTTTTGAGGAGGTTGCGGAAAGACTTTTCTCCGGAGATGAACCCAGGCCGGAATGAATATGAGCATCAGCCGGTACTGGTAGAAGAGATAATTAAGCTGCTGATAACTGACAGCAGTGGTTTCTACATAGACTTAACAGCCGGACTCGGCG
>JADFLZ010000500.1 GCA_022564135.1 Candidatus Zixiibacteriota bacterium | reverse complement strand
TATATGACTTTTCCGGCTAATGGCAAATCATAATAAAAGAATGTGATATTTTTTGGACGAAATAGTGAATTGTGCGACAAAACCAAAAATATAAAAAAGGGTGAAGGGCACTAAAGCCTTTCACCCCTATTATAAATTAATTCTGATTGCTAACTAACCGACACGTTTTGAACGGACTCCAAAATCTACGTTGTCTTTGACCCATTCAAAAAACCGGTCCTGCTCTTCAAAGCGTTTGTTCGGCAGTAAAATCTTGGAGTCTTTCCAGGAGACAAGAACTTCCGCATCCTGAGTCCAGATTTTAACGCGCGAACGTTTTACTTTGGTCTGCCAGTTTCGGCCTACTACTGCATCAGTGTACAAAAGACGCAAGGTGACAGATCTGGAAAGTTTCTCAAGCGGCCTTAAGATTATGCTTGAAAAATCGGTCTTGCCGTTACGTTTGGTATCTGGAATACCGTCGCTGAGCATCACCACCGATATCGGCCTGAGAGCCAGGTTTTTGTTTTTGACAGTCAGTGCTACCTGCTCAAAGAAAGCGTTGTAATCGGTAAACGGATTGGGGTTTTCCTTGGGGAAAATTTTCCGCAACTCCGTTTCAATTTCTTTGACAGATTTATTCTGAAACGACTGGATAGGGAAAAACGTTTTTGGTTCGTTAGTTTTGGCGCCGCCTATAGAGCTGACGAACAAAACATTAGGAACTTCCATATCGCCCAGTCCGTGCAAATGACCGTAGATATAGTGCGCTAAGAATTCGATAGAGTCATCGAAATACTTACCATTCATAAACGACCCGCTGATATCTACGCCCACGAACATACACAAACGGGGATTCGGTTTGCCAGTCGTCATACTACAGCCGCTCAGAACAATCGCGGCCAGCATGATAGTCACCAGCAAAGTTTTATATCTGGACATTGTCATGCTCCCGTTGCTGTTCTGTCTGAGGAACTGCCGGCGACGGTACTGATACCGGCGGCGCAGTTGTGACAGAAGGTTTAACTGCGACCGGCGGCGGCTCGCTTTGCTGGATATTTTTCATCAAAGTCCTGGTGTCTGTTACAGCCGACATCGACTTAAACGGCAATTCAAAAAGATGTTTCGAATTGAGCAGCAGGGTACAAAAGTTCAGCGCCGCGGCTACTATCTGCAGAGGCGGAAGCATCAGGTCGGCCATGACTTCTTCGCCTTTGGCGCGCATCCAGTCCATCTCATACTTGATGCGGTCAACAAATTCCGGCGATATACTGACCAGTCTGCTGGTATTGCTGCCATTCTGTCTGAAGACCACCACACCTTTACCCTGTATCAGATACAGAATGGTGGGCGTGCCATGAGCAGCAAACAGGAACCACGTCAAACTTCTGATTCCAAACCAGACAAAGCAGGAAATTGCCAGCGTCCCGAAGATACCAAGTTCAAAACTTTCTGAATACTGTGCGAACCACGGCACCAGTGAGTCAACAAATTCACGATACAAAAAGAGAACTTCAACAAACAGCACTACAGCTTCAATAGCGCCTATGCCAATTATGGAATGGAAGTTCTTTTGCTTAACAGAATCAATTAAGTTTGACAGCACCGCGTAACTTCCCAGCACAATAAAGAACAGAAAAGTAAATAGAGGTACTCTGACAACATTAAGCTGCAGTTGTTCTCCGGTAATATTTGAGAAGACGTCAAGTACCAGCGGCGTCATGACATAAGTAAAAATAGTCGCTTCAACAAGGCACCAGAAAATTGTCATAAAGACAGCCAGCCAGGGCACAGGTGAACTCAGTATATTCTGGCTCATGCTCTTAAACATACGAAACGGAGTAAAGAGTATTTCTTGAACCAGTGACCAGAGAGCCATCGCAGTAATTTTGGCAAACTCTAAAACAGCCACCACAAAAGTGAAAGCGAACTTAATAATGCCGCCCCAGAACATTACGATGGACTTTCCCAGATCCCACCAGGTTATAATGAGGCTGGTCAGAAACTCCCGGCGGTTCTGACGAATGACAACTGTCAAGAGACAGGCAATACTGGTCCAGCAGCCAAGAATTATGGCCATGACCGGCAGCAAGAGAAAAACTCTTTTGGCAGCCTGCAGCCAGAATTGGTCAGTTGCCGCCCAGGCAAAGTTAACAAAACTCTCCTGAAAAAAG
>JADFLZ010000499.1 GCA_022564135.1 Candidatus Zixiibacteriota bacterium | reverse complement strand
GCATCTGCGGCCGATCAAAGCTCTGGCTGCTCTTAAAAAAGAAGGCGGCGGCAGTGGTCACTTAGCCTATGATATCTGGGCTATTACTCCCCAAGGAATGGTGCGCTACGATAACAAAAACTGGAATCTGGGTGAAGTTTTTTCAACCCGCACGGACGAAACGCTTGTTTCCAAAGTGAGAAGCTATTTCAATATTTCCGATGGAGAGCAATTTGATCGGATAGTAAAGAAGGTAGCAGCATTAAATAGTAAGAAAACTTTTGAGTACTTGCAGAAGCTTCATGATACTGTGCTGGTCTCGATACCGGAAAGCTACAAGTTTCGTGAAAGAATGCAGGATGACTTTGACAGCCTCTTAGCTGTCTATGACCGGCTTTTGATTAACTGGTCAAAAGTGAAAGAGATCGAGGAGAATTTTAAAAATGGCACGAAAGATGGCCAGCTTTCCGAACAGGAATTGGATCGCCTGAGTTTTGCCATAGAGAAATCACGCAACAGGTTTATTCCCGAAGAGATAAGTATTCCTTATTCGGCAGTACTGGACGGAGAGCCGTTTGATATCGCAGCTTCGGCAGAACTTCTGCTGGTTGCCACCACCGCCAATATCTATGCCTTTGATGGCCGTCGCTGGCGTCCGCTGCAAAAAGCTGACGACATTGCTGCTTTTGCGACTGTTAATACACTGTATGGCATGAACAGATACATTCTGGTCGGTACTGATAAAGGATTGATGCAGTTTTCAGGTGGCAAACTTAAGCCGGTTGTCAAAAGTGACCAGCTGCCATCGGGCAATGTGACAGCAATCGGCGGAACAGATTTGAATGATATCTGGATCGTTCAAAATAATGATTTGTATCATTTTAATGGCATCAAATGGCGCAACACCAGAGAATATACGGTGGTAATTGATGACACTCCTGAATCTATTGCCGAAAAGTTTACTGTTTACGGCACGGCTTCTGAAAATGAAATGTATGTAGCAAAACTTATTGAAGCTAATCAGGGGCAGGCAGTTGAATCGAATAAATCCGAAGTGCTTGGCGAACGAAAAGGTTTGCTGGAGCTTATGCAGGAGATGAACGCTCCCTTAGACAGTAATCAGACCGAAGAGAAATCTTTAGACTCCGCCGGTATCGCTACTGCGGTTGAAGAGCTGACAAGCGAAGGATCTGAAGCTGTGGCCTCGACCGAAGATACATTTATTGCAGTAGATGCAAATGATGATCAGGCCGAAGCTGCTTCTGAGCCGGCCTTTACTCTGAAGCCGGGTGAAAAAATTAGGGTGCCTTATCTGGCCGAAGTAAAAGGGGATGTTAACGCTATACTGGTAGAGCGCGGCAATATCTGGCTTGGTACAGAATACGGCGTAGTTTATTTTGATGGCGACAAATGGAACATGCCCGGCTACAGCAATAACAGGATAGACAGCGCTACAACTATTACGGACTTGATTAAATCCAAATCCGCGCAGTCATCCTACATAATGTCGGCGGCGAACTTTGCGGTTGTAAACGGCATTGATGGAGACATGGTAGCATCCGGTTCAATTGTTAAACTTCCTAAGAACCCGGCTGCTTCACCCGTAAACGAAATTAGCCGTCGTGAAGGCAAAGTTTATTTTGCAACATCAAACGGGCTTATTGAGTACGATGGTGAAAAATGGCGTCGCTCTGACTTAAGAGGCATGGACAGGTCCAATGCTATTGACATTCGCTCAATCGGGGACGAGCTCTGGGTTGCCAGCGATGATAAAATTGTCGTCAAAGCAAACGGCAAGAGTGATTTCTCAATGATGTATGTCAAATGGCTGCCTGAGCTTGCTGATGACTTGTACTATATGTACGGTTCGGGTGTTTTCCCCGTGTCCGGCTGGGGAACAGTTGGTATCGCTGCCGCTTATATATCTTATGGAAAATTCGCCAGAACTGAAGGTAGTCCGACGGTTATTGGTGAGTTTGATTCATTTGATTTCGCAGTTTCGGCATCGTTCGGCGCACCGCTGACTCAAAAAATGGCATTCGGGGTTACAGGCAAATTTATCTATTCAAAACTTTCCGATCAGGGTGCCGGAATTGAACAGGGCAAAGGGACATCAAGCGGCTTTGCCATTGACCTGGGACTTCTTTATCATATGAATTCAAGGTTAACCTTAGGC
>JADFLZ010000498.1 GCA_022564135.1 Candidatus Zixiibacteriota bacterium | reverse complement strand
TACGGATTTGTGACAACTGCCTTCGACGGAGCAGTGTCGGGTGCCACGGTTATACCTCGTCCCGTCTCTTATCCTAATACGGCCGGAACGTCCTGGCTGCCGGTTATGTATATTAACGATTTAGACCCCGGCACAGTCTTATTTGACAATTCCACCTGGCAGAACAACCCGGTCAAATTTTTCTATATGGGCTGTGTTGATCCAGACCAGATACCTATTGGACCCGGCTCCGGCTGGTCGATTAACGAAATTAATTCGATTAACTGGCCATCTTTAGCTCCAGCGGGCGTACAAGTAGATATAACCGTATACATCGAAAATACGGGCAACACGTCAATGGAGTATTCAGTCATAGTTGAAGAAGACTCAGGTCCAGCCGGCTGGCTCGGCTATTCGGGAGGGTTCGCCCCGCCAAGTATTCCGGCCGGTCAAAGAGATACTGTCACTATACATCTAAACGTCGGCGGAATAATATCAGGAGCAGTTGGCCTTGTAACAGTTGTCGAAGGCAGGCTAATTCTTGAAGCGGGCGATGGCTTTCTCAGTGATACTCTTTCAGTCACTCTGATTGTTGGCCCAATTGATATAAGATACTTTGTCGATACTGTTTCGACCGGAGTTGTTTCGTTAGCGGTTGGTCAAAATACCCGGTTCGGTTTGGGTGGTGAAGCCGGTGTAGCAGGCGTTAGAATGGACTATTTCAATGACCCTAACGAATGCGACAAAGTTGACTCAATCCCGGGAAATACAGAGGTCTATCTATATGACGGCAGTATGATATTCGGCAATATTGTAGACGGCGATACCATCCTTTCAAATAGTATTTTCGGCCAAGGGCCATTACAGAAAACTTCAATCTACGCTCTGGCAGATCCGGAGATCGACACAAGCGGCGAAGTGTTTAACTATTACCGGCTTCCCTCGTTGAGCAATGCCGATACCACAATCGGGGCAAGTCTTACATATTATGCGCCAAAGTTAACTCAGACCTGGGATTTTGGAATCGGCAGAGTCTGGCAGGCCGACCAGCAGTTCATTACCAAAGAATTTAAAATCTGGGCGATTGACGGCCAAGTGCACGAAGGCATGGTGGTCGGCGAAGTTATCGACTGGGACATACCGGCAGATTTGAAAGATTCCGGCGGAACATCATCAGATAATTTAGGCGGTTTTAATAGTGCACTTAACCTGCTTTATATCTATGGCGCGGAGTATAACAACGATGATTCGGTAGAATGTCAGGATAACGACCTGCGCTATGGCGGGATGGCATTTGGCTATACCAAACAATACTTTGCTGATTCTAACAAATGGTTGATTACTGATGCGATAGGTTACGGCGGTTATAACGAAGCCAACGCCCGCTATGTCTATACCGGCTGGGATGACAATGAGCTGTACGCAAATATGCAAGCTGCTACGTGGTGGTCGCTGCCATGCCACTTTAACTGTCCTCCACCCGCAACTGACTTACATAGCGTCTTAACTTACACCTTTGGACATGACCTTTTGCCCGGTGATACTCTCGCTTTCTATTCGGTTATCGCAACTGTACTGAATAATGATACAGAATTGCGGGGTTCAGTACTGCGCATAGAACAACTGGCCGAAAAAGGCCAGAATTTTATGACCTACTTTGGCTGCTGCCACGGCTTGCGCGGCGACTTAAATTCCGATGGAAACGATGCCAACATATTGGATTTGACCTACTCAGTTGATCGAATTTTTCGTGGCGGTAGTCCAGCAACATGTCTGGGAGAGAGTGATATTAATGCCGACGGTTCACCCTTGGATGTTCTCGATTTAACTTTCCTGGTAGACTATATATTCCGAGGCGGCTTGGCTCCGTATAAATGCAGCGATGCGCCCGGGTAATACGCCCGACCGTTATAACTATAGTTACTACATAAACCATTTGAAAAGTTTCAAAATTCCCTGGTCCCAGCCTACTCTATGCGTCACGCCTGCTTTTTGGGTTTCGATTTCATCTTTATGTTCAAGGTACCATTTATGCGAAGTGATCAGGGCGTCCTGATTGGAATATTGGGCTTTCCAGCCGAGTTTATCTTCAATCTTTTGAGTCGAAACATAAGAGTCTTTGTCGGCGGTGCCGTAGACCCATTTATAAAGCGGTGACAGCTTCAAAAACTCAAACAGAG
>JADFLZ010000497.1 GCA_022564135.1 Candidatus Zixiibacteriota bacterium | reverse complement strand
GTGGTGAAATAACGCCAAAGCGCGTAATACAGGATGTTTCGCCCAAACGGCTCTTTTGAAACCTCTGAATTGCCGAGAAACTCCCATCCCGGTCACCTATCATCCAAAACCAGGTGCTGGCGGCAGATTTTGAAGCTTCAGGAGACAGCCAGGAGGGAGAATCAACAAGCAATCTTAACTTGTCCGTTAATTGCGGTTGATAGGCCCCGTAGTCAAAAGGCTGCGGGGTTTTGATTTAGCCAACAGTATACGGGATTTCCCCTATATACTGACCCCGTCTCAAGCCAGCTCTTTAAGCCCTCTGATTGTTCAACTATTTCACAATTTTCCATGTAAGTCATTGCAGCCCAAGGGGCTAATCTGTCCGGCTCAGATTTGTCCGTCTTTGGCACTTCCGTTGCAATTCTGATGGGTAAGAAACGCCCTGGTGAAAAGGACGGATTATTATGAAAGTGAAATTTATACTGACAATGGATGACCTGGTTGTGGACGACCAGAATATCGATCAGGTAGTACTCGACTGGGAGTGCGAGGTAGACCAAAACGAGATACTTGAGCTGTCTCACCGCTGGATTACCTCACGCAATTTCCTGACTACCCGCATGGTCGGACTTACCAGAGTCGGCGAATCATCATTAACAATCGAACCAATGGACGAAGTAGAAAATGCCTGATAAAGCACTACTCGCAGTGGCGAAAAACATGTTCGAGCAGGCCTCTGTCTCTATCGAGCATTACAGCGGTCTCTTGGGGCAGGTACAGCAGCTGATAGTTAATAACTTCGGCGAAAACGGCCTTTATGCTGCCTATTTCTCGCTGGCGGCGCTGTCGCTGCTTTTGGTCTGGAAACTTATCAAGCTCTCTTTGTCCGCCTTAAAATATATGGTACTCCCGGCGGTAGGGCTGGCCGTTATCGGCGCCTTTTTTATGCCCTACTCGTTTACCTCACTTCTCCCCGTAACCGCAACCGGCTGCTCTTTAGTGCTCCTATTTAAAGGCTGAGCAGCGGAGTCAATTCTCTCTTAAACAACGATGGTAATTGAAAATGGAAGATAGACACAGCAACGAAAGCAACTTCAAGAAGACCTGCGTTAACTGCGGCCGCAGACTGATTGAACGCAAAGGCGCCCTGCTCTGCCTGCAGTGCAACCCCGAAGAATTCGAATACACTGAGCTTTTTGAAGATAGTATAGAAGACGGCGACTATGTTTTTATAGAATGCCCCGGCGCAAGTTTGTATCAGCCCGGCACTAACGAAGTAGTTGCCGGTGCTAAATTTATTGAAAATGGAAATCCGGAAACTGATTTCGAAATAATCAAAGAGCCGGTCTTTGCCCCGACCCACAAAAAGCGCCGCCGCATCAAACGCGAGGCATTAGGTAGGATCCGCCGCTGTCAGGGCTGTCAGGACTACACCGTGCGCATGCGCCGTCCCGAGGGAGCCGATTTCTTTATCCCTTCCTACAAGCATCCTAACCGCAAAAAGCTCAAAACTATCGAGCATACCAGCTACGAACCTAAGTAATTTTCCATTTTCGGCATCATAAGAGGCATCTAACAAAAAGCCTCAATCACAACTTATAAAATCCGTATAACCCAGTGTCTGGCAATGGCATATACAGAGTTTTTTACTTGCTATGACTCGTCTTTTTAGCGTTATTTGAGTATAAAAAGAGGACGTCATGCAAACACGAAGAGCCAAAAAAACAGCCAGAGTCGAACCTCTGCCGATACTGCCGGTTATTGAAAAAGTAATCCGGGGGCTGGGCTTTACCAAGCGTTACGATGGCTGGCAGGTAGTCACCAAGTGGCCTGAGATAGTCGGCGAAAATATCGCCGCCGCCTCAAAAGCTGAGCGTTACGCTGACGGCATCCTTTATGTAAAAGTCAAAAGCGACACCTGGCGGATGGAAATTCATATGAAAATAGATACCATCATGTCAGAGATAAAAAAATTACCTTATGGCAAGTCTATCAAAGAGATCAGACTGGCCTGAACGTTTTTATAGAAAGTAAAAGATGGAAACAATGACCGAAGATTTGACGACCAAGACAAGAAAGACATCCCCGAGCGGCAAAGGTCACAGCTACGACGCTTCGACTATCAAAGTTTTAGAAGGTCTCGAAGCGGTCCGCCGGAGACCGGCTATGTATATCGGCG
>JADFLZ010000072.1 GCA_022564135.1 Candidatus Zixiibacteriota bacterium | reverse complement strand
TGAAAAAGTATTTGATGCTAAGAAAAATTTCGCAGTAATGATAAAACATCTTCGGGCTTACGCCACCGGCTTTGACGGCGCCAAAGAACTGCGGGTGATGATGGAAGATGTCAAAAGCAGCAGCGATGTCGAAAGCCGAATAGAAAGATTTTGCAAAATGTACTCGGAATCTCACCCGGCTAAACAGATCTTAGGACAAACCGAAAATAGGAACCTTTAAGAACTATGAACAATAAGCTGCAATGCATCGTAACAGACGGCCAGGGTATTGACAATCTGGCCCTGGTAGAAAAACCTGAACCGGCTGCCCTCTCTGACAATGATGTTTTAGTAGAAGTTAAAGCCGTCTCGCTCAATTACCGCGACTTGCTGGTTGCCAAAGGCCTTTACGGCGGCGCCTACGACCCGCCGATTATAGCCTGCTCTGATATGTCGGGAACGGTACTTGAAGTCGGCAAAAAAGTAACGAGCCTCCGGGCTGCTGACAAAGTAATCAACTCCCCTTTTCGCAGCTGGCTCACCGGCAAAATGGATTCCCGGATAATTCGTACTTTTGTAGGCGGTCTTGGCGTCGATGGCGTCTTAATCAAAAAGTTAGTCTACCCCGCCTCGGCGCTGGTCAAAATGCCGGAGCATTTGTCTTTTGAAGAAGGCTCCACCCTGACCATTGCCGGCCTGACCGCCTGGGCAGCTGTTATGACACATGGCAAAGTTCAGCCCGGTGAATGGGTACTGGTGCATGGCACCGGCGGCGTTTCCATCTTCGGCGCACAGATTGCTAAAATGGCAGGAGCCAAAGTTATTCTGACGACTTCCAGCGACCAAAAAGCAGAGCTTGTCAAAGAAAAACTCGGAATCAAGCATATAGTAGATTACCGAAATGAAGACTGGCCCAAACAAGTTCGCGATATCACAGATGGTGCCGGTGTCGATGTTGTCGTAGAGATTGCCGGTGGCGAAACGCTGGCGCGTTCGATTAAGGCCTGTAATTACAGCGCCCGTATCGGTATCATAGGAATTCTTGATGACACCTATAGCAAGTTCAAACTTTTTGATGTTATTACTAAACAAATTACCCTGCGCGGAATATTTATGGAGTCGACTGCAGAATTAAACGCTCTGGCCAGATTTAGTGAAAAACATCAACTCCATCCCTGGATAGATAAAGTATTTACTCTTGAGAAAACTGTAGAGGCTTACAAATATCTCGAATCGCAAAAGCATATTGGGAAAGTTCTGATTGGGCTTTAGAGTAGTGCTTTATACTGTGAATCGTTATTATCAGCTTCGGCCTGTCAAGCCGGAGTGGATTCTCTTACTTATCTAACCCGAATTTCCCAGAAGTATCTGTACACCCTGGTTGAGATTTGTTAGTATATGGCCATTGACATGAGACAAACTGCGTCTTAGCTTTCATAACACCCTATCCGAATTTTTTGGCATGTTACAGAAAACGTGGGAGTGAGATGAGAGCAAGCAGGCTTGAAGCGGCCGTAAGAAAGTTACTCGAGCACACCGATATCCGAATCAACGGCAATAATCGGTGGGATATCCAGGTTCACGATAACAGGTTCTACAAACGCGCCGTAGGCGAGGCCGAACTTGGTATCGGAGAATCATATATGGACGGCTGGTGGGATTGCGATGAGATTGACACCTTGATTTGCAAACTTCTCCGGTCCGGACTGCAGGATGCTGTCAAGAGGAACTGGTCGATTCTCTGGCCGATAGCATTGGCGGCCATATTCAATCGCCAGAATAAGAGACGGGCACAAAAAGATGTCAGAGCCCACTACAGTCTGGGAAACGACCTCTTTCAGAAAATGCTCGACCCGCTCATGCTCTACACTTGCGGCTATTGGAACAACGCCGCATCTCTCGAACAAGCTCAAATCAATAAGCTGGAACTCATCTGTCGCAAACTTGAACTCAAACCGGGCATGCGAGTGCTTGATATTGGCTGCGGCTGGGGAGGCTTTGGCAAATATGCCGCCCAGAACCATGGCGTGTCGGTTGTTGGCGTTACAGTTTCGAAAGAGCAGATGGCGCTGGGCCAAGAACTATGCCAGGGATTACCGGTTGAGTTTCTACTTTCTGATTTCCGGCAGCTCAACGAACGGTTCGACCGCGTTGTCGCCATCGGCATGATTGAACATATCGGCTACAAGAACTATCGTACCTTCATGAAAGTCGTCCATAGATGTCTCGACGATGATGGCCTGTTTCTCCTGCATACTATCGGCGAAATTCGTTCTGTGACCGTCACAGATCCCTGGACGGAAAAATACATTTTCCCCGGCAGCATGCTCCCCTCCACAAAACAGCTCGGGCAGGCAACCGAGAATCTGTTCGTGATGGAAGACTGGCACAATTTCGGAGCCGACTACGACAAAACGCTGATGGCTTGGTACGCAAACTTTGAGCGGAGTTGGGACTCTATAAAGCGAAACTATGATGACCGATTCTTTCGGATGTGGAAATACTTCCTTCTCTCCACCGCCGGTTCATTTCGGGCACGCAGAAATCAGCTGTGGCAGATTGTCTTCTCCAAACGCGGAGTAATCGGCGGCTATCAATCGTATAGGCTCTGACTCAGGTGGTCATGGTGTCGATGGCAATTTCAACTAACTATCCGGATGCCAATCGTTAAGGATTCAGCCTCTAATGTTATGAATCAGGAATATCATAGTCGTTTCTCTCTGAAGGAATCTCTGAGAAGTACTGAATAAATTCCCAGTCATTGCCCTCTGGGTCGTTGAAATAAACACGCTTTCTGTGTGGATGAGAGTCAACAACTGCTAACTCTTTGAATCCGTTTGAGATTAGACGATTTCGCAGAGAATCAATATCATCCACTTCGTAAGCGAGGTGATTCACTCCAGGCCTTCCGGAATTCGG
Organism: Candidatus Zixiibacteriota bacterium; assembly: GCA_022564135.1. GTDB lineage: Bacteria > Zixibacteria > MSB-5A5 > GN15 > FEB-12 > JACZWU01. Next base: position 5,760 of record JADFLZ010000072.1, on the reverse strand, counting down.
AGTCCAATCCGAGACAGCATTTTTATCGGCCTGTTGTAATGCGATATAAGTGTCATCAGTACCAATATGCAGCCACTTAGTAGTTCCATTACTACTTACCCCTTTTCCACGAACTAGGAAGTCGGGAAATGCAGTTTTTAAGAAATCAATCATCAAGTCAATGTCTTTGACGCAAATGTTTGCATGCTCAAGTCGTACCATCATTGAAAACCTCCTGACTTATCCTCGTTTATTGTATCACCTTTTATATTAGCTCTGTATCCTTTTACGTCAAGTCATTATTCAAGAAACTACCCAGGAAAACCGATATATAGAGAAGAGGAGTCTCGTGAGCTCCATAGCCCTGAGCTCTTTCTTAATACAGGGTAATCATGGGAATCTGGCAGCCATTGACTTTCAATTTGAATCCCTGGGAATGCTCGATTATTCGGAGGAGAGAAAATATGTCGATAAGATTGTTTCAGGAACGCGGTACGGCGATTCTGATTGTGATGGCCTTGATAGCTATGTTAACTGCAGTCGGTATCATGTCTGTTGATCGCGCTACTCTCGATATTGATTTGTCATTTAACCAGTTAAGTGAAGAGCAGGCCTTTTACGTGGCAGAAGCGGGACTTCAGCACGGATTAGCGGAACTCAATAGAGATTTCACCTGGAGGGCCGGAGTTGTCACCTTACCGGTTGGAGACGGATTTTATATTGTTACAGTCATCGACTCCACAACAGATACGTTACTAGCAGATACAGTTATCCTGCGTTCCAGGGCAGTGGTCAACGATGCTGCCGCCGCTGTTGAGGGCTACATAGTTCAGTCCCCGCCAATTCCGATTTTTAAATATGCTCTCTTTGCCGGTGATTCGCTTAAAATGGACCAGGCCTCTTGCACCGACTCCTACAACGCGGATTCTGGTACTTATGCGGCAACAGTAGATACGCTTGGTGGCGATATAGGCTCAAATGGCTTTTTAGACTTGCAGGGAGGGGCGGTTGTCGGCGGCGATGCCTCGACAGACGGTGAAACCATCACTTATGGCGGTGGTGCGACTGTGCTGGGAAATACAACTTCCTCCGCGGATGAGTTTCCCATGGATTTGATTCCGCAATCGGAATACGACTGGGCCGAAGCAAACTCGGCCGCTCCCTCGGGGTTTATCGGCTCCGGATATACGTATAACTCTCTCACCCATGATCTGACCCTTGGATCAGGCGACGAGCTTACACTTTCCAGCGGAGTTTATTTTTTCAACAATATTTCTCTTGGTCAGGGTTCAGACTTGAAAATTGATTCGGGCGCTCAAGTCACTATTTATATGACCGGAGATTTTGTCGCAGGACAATTTACTACTGTTAATGCCAACGGTAATCCTACTGATCTGCTCATCTATTCGACCGGTGATTATCTGACACTTGATCAATCCGTTGAATTCAGGGCGGGATTTTACGGTCCAAATACGACATTTACAATCTCTCAGAACACCAATCTGTATGGCTCAATTGTGGCCGCGTCAGTACTATTGAAACAGGGGTCCTGCATTCATTATGACCGCGATCTGGTAGAAATTATAAGAGACCAGCCTAACAAAGTCGCCATGGTCGCCTAGAGGCAAATCTAGCGGCCACCTCTCAATCGGAAATTCAGTGATTTGGATTTGTTAGTAAATAGCCCTCGGAAAGGGATGATAATGAACGGCATTATGCAAAAAACTTCTAATTCTGCGCTGTCTGTCATTGTTGTTATTTCTTTCGTCAGTCTCTTGAGTTGCTCTTCAGGCAACGAAGGAGGTAACGGCATAATTTCATCAAATGACTTTGCTATACACAAAGTAGATATAACGAGCTTTGCATTCAGCCCGCAAACCCTCTCAATTGAAATTGGCGACAAAGTAGTCTGGACAAATACTGCCAACGATGCTCATCGCGTGGTATGGGACAATGGAACCTTCTCCAGTTCTGATAACCTGGATATTTTTCAAACCTACGAAGTTTTCATGACAACAAGCGGCACTTTCTCCTACTTCTGCGGCATACACTCTTCAATGACCGGCAGTATTACTGTTAACCCTGCCAGTTAATTCCAGCTATTATTGACAGCTAAAAAGCGGGAATGGCCAGCCGGGCTCCATTTTCTCATTTAGGAAATTATTACCTATAATATCGAATAATGGCCGGATTATCGCTATTTAGCATATTATTAGCCTTTCCTTTCCTTCATTGCCTTAGAATAAGACTGCTTAAGCAATCAACATAAACAACCGATAGCTCTATAATATAGATGTGTTCTGAATTTGCAGCGCACTTTTTCATTTGATTTAAAAAGCAACTTCACCGAAAGTCCTGCAAATACGTGATGAACTGCAAGATCTTGAGGGTTTCGCATATGGATGAAAGAAGAAAAGACCCGAGAAAACAGACTGACCATTTCTTTGGAGTATTTCACAGAGAAACCGGCGAATTCATCGGAAAATTAATTGATTTGAGCACCAGAGGAATGATGTTGCAAGCCGTTCTCAATATGGACGCCGGCAGTATCTATGAATTTAGAATTGATCTTCCGAAGACAATAGCAGGAAAACGCTTTCTGTCCTTTGACGCTGAATGTGTATGGTGCCGTGAAAGCAAAAGTTCTAAAGATAATTACGATGTCGGCTTTCAGATTACTGAGATGAACTTTAATGAGATAGAAACAATTCAGTATCTTCTCAATGGTGCTCTTTTTCACGACTCCGGACAACAGCCGCGACTAACGCTGGCGAAAAAGACAAATTAACCTGCGAATCATACTGTTATTGAAACTATCTGTCTTTGATAGAACGCAGAACTGCTCACGTCATCAGCCAATTATTCTGGTCCTGGATATTAAAATAATCTAATGCCGAAGGGGGGATACTGCTGACCACTTTTCGCAACCCATTGATTGATAGGTGATTACGCCGCAAGCCAAACTCCACCAACAAATTAGTTCTTTTGTCTCTTTGTGTTTAGTTTTGTCTCTTTTTGTCTCTTTTGACCACCGTTGGTCACAGAATGGTCACAGAGTGCGGTTTGCAAACTTTCACTCTTTTATCAGAATTTAACTATCATTACCTAACTGCCGTAAAGTTGGAAATCGTGTCTTTTGAGCTGCGTCACAAATCTTTGGGGTGAAACAACACTGCCTTCATATAGCCCTCTTACAATGAATTGACGTAGTCGGTAAAATCATGTATTCTGTGCAATAAGTTTGATTATAGAAAGGTGATGCCTTTGACGAACAGTGGGCAATCTGACCATCTCCAAGAAGCGGTCAGCGAACTACAAGCAATCAATTCACTCATAGAGCGTATCTGTGGAGTTCGTGAGACAAATCACATTATGTCAATTATAATCAATGAGCTTGTCAGACTAACTGAGGCAGACCAGGGTGTGATAAATCTAATATCTTCAGATGAGCAAAGCAAGGGCAGGACTATTGTTCGAACGAAACTACACGACCCGGACGAAATACCTTTCCATGCCAGTGAGCAAATTTCCGGCTGGGTTTTGAGAAACCAAACTGTGCTTTTGATTAAGGATATGAAATCAGATGTCAGGTTTCGTGACTTATCGTTGGATTCAGACGAGTTCACATCTCTGATATGTGCTCCTATGATTGTTAGAGGGGATGTCGTCGGGATAACCAGTCTGGTGCGACAAGATGAAAGAGGTTCTTTTAACGAAAACCATGTCCGGCTGGCAGGTATTATCAGTTCTCAGTCGGCACAGATTCTTTCTAACGCTCTATTACTGGAAGAGCTGGCCAAAAATAATGAGCTATTAGAGGAATCTCATCGGCAGCTCGAAAAGGAAAATGTGCGTCTGGCCGATGTAATCTCAGCGGGATTTTCCTTCGAAGGTATCATTGGGCATTCCAGAGCCATACGACAGGTGCTCACTCTAGCTTCAAAGGTGTGCGGAAACGATTCACCTGTATTGATAATGGGTGCAACCGGAACCGGCAAAGACCTCATTGCCCGCGCCATCCACTACACCGGCCAGCGTGCCTCCCACCCCTTCATCACCATCAACTGCGGGGCGATCCCGGAGACGCTGATGGAGGACGAGCTGTTCGGACACGTACGTGGGGCCTACACCGATGCCCACTGCGACAAGAAGGGCGTGTTCGAGGAAAGCGATGGAGGTACGCTGTTCTTCGATGAAATTGGGGAATTATATCCCTCGTCCCAGGTCAAGCTTCTGCGCGTTTTCCAGGAACGGGAAATCCGCCGGCTGGGCGAGACCCGCAACCGCCAGGTAGACGTCCGGATCATTGCCGCGACCAATAAGGATCTCGAACAGGAGATCGGACGGCAGCGCTTCCGTGAAGATCTGTTTCACCGCATCAACGTGATGCCGATCCAGCTTCCTCCGCTGCGCGAAAGGCTCGACGATTTGCCACTTCTCGTCGATCACTTCGTGCGGGAGAGCAACCGCATCGAGGACATCCACCGCGACCCCTCCCCTGTGGAGATGATCGCCCACATGGTTCTGCTCAAGCTACCGCGTGTCCACACCATTGACCTTGAGCAGTTCGTGGAGAAAATCCAGCCCGGGGCGCGCTTGCGCCGTGAGGCGGGGATGGACGTCCAGGTGGGCGACCACACCCCACCCGTTGGTGGCCCCTGGATAGCCAAACACCTCGAAGAACTCTTGGCTTGGGGTGGAGACCTCCACACGGAACGGCACCTTATCTGGGAATTCCACCTTCACTACGAACGCCTCCACCCCTTCACCGACGGCAACGGGCGCTCGGGCCGGGCACTCTGGCTCCGGCAGGTCGGGGGCGCCGCGCCGCTCGGTTTCCTCCACTCGTTCTATTACATGACACTGGCGGAAGGAGACAAGTGATGACTACTGGAGACAGCTTCTGGATCGCAGGCGCCTTGCTGATTATCTTCACGCTTGGGGACCCCGATCTCCTTGATGCCCTGATCTCTTACTTAACGAGGTGAGTAACCATGAATGAAAAAACCGCCGTCGAAGTCCAGGCGATGGCTGCCAAAGAACCCACGCTGGACGAATACATGCGCCGCGATCCTGCGACCCTCAACCCGCGCGACTTTCCACCGCAGGTTGAGTTGCTTCGCAAGGAGCGTTTGGAATTCAACATCAAGGAGGCGAAGCGCGCCGCCAAGAGAGAGGGAGTTGAGGAATGAACGTACAGGTTGAGAAGGACGTGGCCCCACTTGTCGCGGTTGCTGATGGCGACCCCGACGACGCCCCCACCCCCACCCCGGACCCGCTCCCCCTGTTCGAGGTCCGCATCGAGGGCGCCGGCCCGCTGGCCCTTGAGTCCACGTCCCAGGAGGCCCTGGTGGACTATATCCACCACCTGGCCCTCATCGACACCGAGGAGGTGTTCTTCCCCTTCCGGGTGGAGTATATGAAAGCGACCGGGCCAGACACCCCGCCAGAGGTCGCCCGTGGGACCATCTACCTCGACCCCTCCCGCATCATCATCGTCGGCCCGGAGCGCCGGCCACTGGCCCCCATCCAGCCGTCCGAGGACTTCGAGGCCCTGATGTCGCAGTTCATCGGGCCTGTCGTGGACACTGGCTCCAAGGTCATCCTACTTTCGGACGAGGTGGTCGGCCCCGAAGACGAAAGCGGGGAGGAGGAGAAATGAAAAAGCGATGGTGGATAGACGACGCTCGTTTGCTGCCCCTCTTAGGGGCCGCGGCCCTCACCGCCTGGGTCATATTCTGGAGTTTGCTCTTGGAGTTACTGCCATGAAGCACCCCAAAT
>JADFLZ010000496.1 GCA_022564135.1 Candidatus Zixiibacteriota bacterium | reverse complement strand
TGTATGTGGCCCCGTCTCCTTTCTTTCCTCGGGTATTACCTTTTTTAAATGAATAACTTGTTGCCAAGAACTTTTCATATTTCTCTGTGTCAAGTCCAGTACCATTATCTGCAACAGAGACCGTCTGTTCCTTTAAATTGATTCGGATTCTCAGCTGTGGCTCATAATCTTCATCTTCATTTGAAATCTGTTCTTCTAATGAATCAAGGGAGTTTTGAATCAATTCGCAAAAAGGGTCATACCAACCAAAGTATGACTCAAGTATATTTCGAATCTCACGCTTAACTGCGTTCATCGCAACTTCAGTATCTGTGGCTTGCTTTGCCGCCAACGGATCAAATTTATCAAACATATTTTTTTCTCTACTTGTTATGCAAGCACTTGGTTGCTAATGCTACGATATCATCTGCCTACAAAGCCTGCCAATCAAAGTTTCTAAAATTACCTATAAATAGACTATGCTCTCCTATTATCTTTTGTAACACTGCACAATTTATCCACCTGAGTCAAGGATTCAAACAAACGGGTGGCCCACCATTCAGGGTGGGTACTGTCGGAGAGGCCACCCACGAACAACCACCACAAATTAACTCATAAATCACTGCAAAATACTCCGCTACCCAAATATAGAGCAGCTATGACTTTGGCTGGGTGAATTTGCGACAAGAGCAAAAAGCCTACAGGTTCTGATAGTGGGAAAGTAAAATATGACAAAACGAAGCCATTTTCGTGTGAATTCGGCAGTCGTATTAAGGGCTGGATCCCGGAACAAGTCCGGGATGACGGCAGGATGGATTCCAGCCTTCGCCCCGTGACTACACGGGACTAAAGCTGGAAAGGCAGAAAGAGTTCGGACATCCCGTAGGTCAGGAGTCGCCTGCTTGGCGCACTCCTGACTCTTCGTTCAAAATGTCAGGACCACGCCAAGGAAGCGGGTTCTGACCTACAAGAGTAGACACAAAAAAAGCCCTGCCGTAGGGTCGGGGCTTTTTGCAGAACACTATTAAGAACTCTATCGGATGCTCATTCAAATGTTACGGTATCAGGAAATCAGGTGAGCGGGGCAGTTCGACGGCGGTTTTGATGCTGACATCGGCCATCTCGGTTGCCAGTATCGACTGCACTACTCTTTCAAAGCCGATACCGCAGCCCGATGACTGGCCGGTGCCGTGCTCCAGCACTTCGAAATACCACTCAAACTGTTTGGGGTCGACATTGCGCTCGATTAAGTGGTCATACATGTAAGACTCTTCGAACTGTTTCTTGCACAGGGCCGCGTTACCTTCGCGGACAGCACCGCCGACCGACTCGCCGGCTTCGGGCAGAATGAGATCACAGCACAAAGTTATACCGTTGTCGCGTTTCATCGAGAAGAACTTTATAACGCCGCCCTGTTTCGGTTTTGGGTCCGAGGGGTAATGCGTGATAAATGTCGGCAGTCCGTCAAGAATCCGGCAGATAGCTTTTTCTTCGGCTGAGCCAAAATCATCGCCGTATTCAACTGTAAAACCGTTCTTATTGAGAAGATCTATGGAATCCTGGTAAGTGATACGATTAAAGGACATCGTAAAAAATCTTTTCAGTATATCGTTCGGCATAACCGTATGGGCGGTTCTGAACATGCTGTGCAGCAGCGATTCGATATTGTCCATCAGACCGTCGAGTTCAAAATCGCGGCCTTCGAATTCTATCAGAATGAACTCGCAGAGGTGCCGGTCGGTTACTTTTTTCTCCTGTCTGAAAGACGGTCCGATTGTAAAGACCCGGTTATGGGCCAATGTAAAGGCTTCTAAGTAAAGCTGGCCGGTCTGGCGCAGAAACATTTCGGTTTGATTGCCCTGGGCGTCGAACATATCGACTGACATGGCGTTGGGGAACCACTCGCAGGAGCCGGTGGCACCGGTAATATGAGGCACGCTGATTTCTGTAAAATCATTCTTCTCAAACCAATCCCTGGCTGACTTAAAAAGTTTTGACCGGATTTCGGTGACTCTGGTGAACTTGCCCTCTACTACTTCAAAATGGCGCACTTAACACCTCCACAAAATATTAGTTATGAAAAAAGCCGCCCAATCTCTGGTTCTGCCGGGCTGCTGCTGTCTACGATTTTGACTGTCTTTTATAAAAAAATAGGGAGTCAAATCAGTAAATCTGATTTTCTCCCGGAAGAG
>JADFLZ010000071.1 GCA_022564135.1 Candidatus Zixiibacteriota bacterium | reverse complement strand
CCGGGAGCCCATTATTCAGCGAACTGCTCGTTTCCAGCGATGGCAATTCGACGCTGCTGCAGATCAAGCTCAAGGGGAGTGGTGGCCTCGATAACATTCGCCAGCAAATTGATGAACTGTTCCACAAGGGACATCGGACTTCTGAGGAGGACAGTCGTCTTGACGGCTATTATGGGCAACTGAGGGAACTGAAGGAGGATTTTAAAAAGCAGCAGGCGCAACTGGTTGCACAGGTGCGGCAGATTCGCGAAGCCTTTTCTGATGATGCGCAAATTTACCTGGGTGGCGTCCCTATGATCGCTGCGGATATGATCAGTTTTGTTAAAGACGATCTGTCCACATTTTCAGTTGGCATTGTTTTGCTCATCAGCGCTTGCCTGTGGATATTTTTTCGGCGTCTTCGCTGGGTGCTGATCCCCCTGGGCACCACTTTCGTGACAATCCTGTTGATGGTTGGCCTGCTGGGATTTCTCAATCAGCCTATCACAGCGATTTCCTCCAGCTTTGTATCCTTATTAGCTATCATTTCAATTTCATTTACAATACACCTGATCGTGCGCTATCGGGAGTTACGCCTGGAAGTCCCTGACCAGCGCCATATCGATCTGGTGTTTAACACCATGTCGAGCAAGCTTGCTCCCTGCCTCTATACTGCAATCACAACAACGGTGGCGTTTGCCTCACTCATGACCAGTGAAATTTTGCCACTGGTTGATTTTGGCTGGATTATGGTGATGGGGATCAGTATTTCGCTGATGGTGACTTATGCATTTTTTGGTAGCGTTTTGGTATTGATGAACAAAGGCGAAGCGAGCGTTACCCTGGGTCAACAGTCTGTCATCACTAAATTATTTGGTTATCTGACGCTGTACCATCCGGGCTAGTTACTGTTTTTAGCCGCCTTGTCCATCGTCGTGAGTCTCTACGGAATGTCGAAGATTAGCCTGGAAAATCGATTCGTCGATTATTTCAAAGCCGGCACGGAGATTCACGATGGTATGACTTTCATCGATGAACATCTCGGTGGCACCCTGCCGCTGGATATAATTATCAAACTGGAACCTTTCGAGGAAATAACCCTCGATGAAGACGACCCTTTTGGTGCCGATCCTTTTGCCTCCGCGGACGACTCTTTTGGTTCCTCCAACGACTTTACGGTGGTATCCATAACCGAGACTTTGGGGCTGCCGGTCGGGCAGACCAGGAATTTTATATAACTTTTTAGTATAGCTTAATTGAGGATATCAATCAACTGCAATATGTAAATTCGCCTTTGGAAACGTCGAAAACAGCCTTGATAAATGAATATTTAGAGGCCGTCAGAAGATAGTGAATTGTCGGTAAGGTTAAAGGTTATATGAGAATGCCGCTGCTGCTGCCTTAGTATTTGGTCATATCGAGCTTGCCAGAGCCGCCCATACTACCAAAGGAAGCTCCATCTCCTTTTTCATCCTGCCAGCGGTCAGAAGAGCCTGTAATTCCTTTTAAGCGCAGATCGAAATCATCGGGATTAGTTGCGTTCGCCATTGCTTCTTCAAAGGTTACTAAACCATCTTTGTGAAGTTTCATGATTGACTGGTCAAAAGTCTGCATACCGTATTGAGTGCCGCCCTGCTCAATAAAATCAGGAATATTTATCGTTTTATCCGGGTCAATTATACATTCTCTGATAGCGCCTGAGTTTACCATCACCTCTACTGCCGGAACACGCCCCGGGGAATCCGCTCTTCTTAAAAGCCTCTGGCAAATAATTGCTTTAAGGGTTCCTGCCAGCAGCAAACGTATTTGCTGGTGCTGGTGAGGCGGGAAAAAAGAGATAATTCTGGTTATTGTCTCGACTACATTTAAGGTATGCAGTGAAGTCATCACCAAGTGACCGGTATCGGCGGCGGTCAGAGCGATTGATATTGTCTCCAGGTCACGAACCTCTCCGATCAAAATCGTATCAGGGTCCTGCCTGAAAGCATGCCGAAGAGCGGTCGCAAATGTTTCGGTGTCCCCGCCTACTTCGCGCTGGGCAATGATACATTTTTTGTCCCGGTAAATATATTCAATAGGGTCTTCAATCGTGATGATATTATCAGAACGGTTGTTATTCATTTCTTCTATAAGCGATGCCAGAGTAGTCGACTTACCTGAGCCGGTCGTACCGGTTACGACTATCAGCCCGCGTCGTTCCTTTACCAGCTTTTTCATAATATCCGGCAGGTGTAATTCCTCAAAAGTCGGGACCTGCGTATTGACCGCCCGGATGGCGATGCCGCTGGTGCCTCTCTGGCGAAAAAGATTTATACGAAAACGGCCAAGTTTGGCGACCGAAAGCGCCAGATCAATCTCATGTTTTCTATGAAATCTTTCCTGCTGTTTTTCGTTTAGGATCTGGGCAACAGTCTTATCCATCTGCTCAATAGAAATCGGGTCGGTATTGATTTGCTCCAGCAAACCGTTTACTCTCAGATGAGGTCTGATACCTACGCGAATATGTAAATCTGAAGCCTTGCGGTTGAGCATTTCAACCAGCATCTGCTTTAAAGTCATAGAATCCCCTGATAATTAAATGCTTGTAGATAATATCGGCAGAAACGAAGAAGGATTAATCTTGCTCTATTAAAAAGAGCTCCTGGCCGAATTCCACCGGTTTACCGTTCTCTATCAGGATTTTGGCTATCCGGCCGCTATACTCAGACTCTATTTCGTTCATGAGTTTCATGGCCTCGACTATGCAGACTACATGGCCAGTATTGATCCTTTGGTTAACAGAGACATACGGGTCAGAATCGGGCGAGGGAGAGGAATAGAAAGTACCCACCATAGGGGATTTGATGGCTTTGAGATTTGATACGGTTTTGGCTGCCGCCGGCTGCTCGGCAGGAACTTCAGCTGCTGGCTGCACCGGTAATGGCTTTACAATCGCTTGGGCTGCCACAGGATTACGGCTGAAACCATTTGAAGCAGAATTATTAGAATGAACTATTTTGACTCTTCTGCCCCAGCTGGAGACTTCGAGTGATTCGATATCAGACTCTTCTACCAGTCTGATTAATTTTTTAATGTAACTCTCTCTCACTTTTTTATCCCCAGCCAGATGTCCAGTCGCAGGCATCTTCCTGCAGTCTCAATATTTGCGATAAGCGAAATCTGCCAGCACAAAATTATATAACTTTTGGCTCAGAGCTCCAACAAGTTTTTTGAGGTTTTGTTCAGTACTTTGCCGCCGTTTCTGGTGACGACTACGTCATCCTCTATTCTGACTCCACCCCAGCCTGAAATATATATCCCGGGCTCGACAGTTACTACCTGGTTGACAGCCAGCCTGTCTTTTGACTTTGGTGATAAACTTGGTCCGACATGCACGTAATAGCCAATGCCATGCCCGGTGCCATGGCCAAAATTCTTGCCATAACCTGCTCTGGCAATAATATCACGGCAGGCTTTATCTACCTGTTTGGCTGCAATACCGGCTTTTATTTTCCTTATACCAGCCTTTTGAGCTCTCAGGACAACATTGTAAACCCTTTTCTGTCTTGAAGTTGCCTTGCCTACGACGACAGTCCTGGTCATATCGGAGACATAACCGTTAACCGTGGCTCCAAAATCAAAGGTTATGAAATCACCTTTTTTGACTTTTTTAGCTGAGGCGAGTCCATGGGGCATAGCTGAGCGGTAACCGGAGGCTACAATACTCTCAAAAGCCGGCTTTTCGGAGCCGAGCATAAGCATTTGATATTCAAGCTCTGCTGCCAGCTCTCTTTCTGAAACACCCGGCTTGACCAGCTGCAGAATCCTGGCAAAAGCCTTATCTGCGATTTCGCAGGCTTTTATGATATTTTTTAGCTCAGCAGAATCTTTGATCCAGCCTAAATCTGCGAGCAGAGACTCGCTTTCGGTCAAAAGCGCTCCCGGTATTTTCTTTTGAATCAGAGCCCGCTTGGCAACAGAAATATGCTCTGAATCGAATCCAAGCTTTAAGTTTTTGTGTTGCAACCACTTAAATCCATTGAGTGAGCCGATCGGCTCTGACGGCACGATATGAACTCTTGCTCCCTTGACCTGTTTAGCAGCTTGAATAGTATAGCGGGAATCGGTAAAAAAATGAGCCATATTCTGCATTACAATCAAAAGCCCGGATGAGCCGGTGAAGCCGCTCAAATATCTGATGTGGTCAAGGTGATTGACTATCAGACCATCAAGATTTTCTGTCTTTATCTTTTTTCTAAGTGCAGCAATTCTGCTAACTGACATTCTCTTTTTCCTTCCGGGCAATAAATTCTTCGACCTCAGCCAGTTTTATCTTAAAACGTGAATCGTGGTGTCGGCGGCTGAGCTCCCTGAATATTTCAAGCGCTAAATTCGGCTGACCCTGTCTTAAGTACAGATCTCCCATTGTCTCTGTCATAAATGGCGAGTCGGCCGGAAGTTCACTTACAGTTTGTGTAGTTTCGGGGGGCCTCACAATTTTGATTGTAGACGGCTCTTCTGTCCGGGCGAAGGCGACTTCGCATTTTAAGCCCCGGGTGTTTGGATCCAGTTCCATGACCCGGCTATAACTGGCTAAGGCAGTAACAACATCTTCCTGCTGGTAATGAATATCTCCCAGGTATTTCAGGGCGGTAAGATTATCGGGGTCTTTTGTCAGAACATCGTAAAATTGATCCGCCGCCTGGTCAAAATCTTTAAGATGATAGAGCGCCAGAGCATAAATTAACCGGCCCGACAGAGTAACTTCCGAATCGTTTAGATTCGCTTCACAAATTTCTATCGTCCGCCTATAATCTTTGTCATTTAAAAATGATTCTGCCTTTAGTGGCCAAAAAACAATTTCATTAATATTGTTATGATCATTGTTTCCGAAGTTGCCGAAATCCGATTCAGCTTTGATAAATTTATCTAAAGTAAACATAGGTCGTTTTCAATATTGTCGCGAAAGTATTAAAAATCAAGACTTTGCAGACTCTTACACCGACTGATTGCTGTTTTACGAAAGTTTCTTAATAAGGTCGCTGCTGGAGCGGCCAGCCGTAAGCCGTACCCGCCGAACTTTGCCGCCGTAAGATTTTACGAACCCGGCGCCAGCTATCTCACTAACTTTGTAATCGGCTCCTTTTACGAGAATGTCCGGCCTGATAAATTCAATCAGCCGCAGAGGGGTATCTTCGCCAAAGAAAACCACGTAATCGACCGGTTTGAGACTGACTACGATAGCAGCCCGGTCGGCTTGTTTCTGAAGCGGCCTGTTATTCCCTTTGAGTCGTCTGACTGACGAATCAGAATTCAAGCCGACAATAAGAATATCCCCGAATGATTTGGCTTGGTACAGATAGTCGATATGGCCGCGATGAATTATATCAAAAACACCATTGGTGAAGACTACCCTCTTGCGCTGCCTTCTTAGTTTAGTTAAAAGTGCGGCAAGATTTTTTTTCGAAACAGGTGCAGCGACTTTCATACGGTAATATCTTCGGGCTCTGGCATACAATGAGTAAAGTTATTTTGCTGTTTCGGCTTCCGGAAAAAGATTGCCATCTTTGATATTATGCTCCAGTTCCTGCCGCAAATCGTCGGTGGTAACAGTAGCTGTGCCGATTTCTCCGACAGTCAGCCCGGCTCCGGCATTGGCAACGATTGCTGCTTCCACCAAATCCGCACCGGCACAGGTTGCCGCTACAAAGACTGCAATAACTGTGTCACCGGCGCCGGTAACATCATAAACTTTCTTGGCAAAGGTAGGAATATGCGTCGGCTCGGAATCTTCGGTGAACAGCGACATACCATCAGGGCCGCGTGTTATTAAAATAGACTTGGCCTTGAGGCGCTTTAGAAGTCCGTTACCTACTTCGATAAGATCTTTTTCACTATGAATGCGCCTGCCGTAGGCGAAGCCGGCTTCATGATGGTTCGGTGTTATCAGTGAAACCCTCTGGTAGTTATTAAAATGAGTTTCCTTGGGGTCGACTGCAACAAAGATGTTTTTTTCAAGGCAGACAGACATCAGCTTTTCAAGCAGGGACTGATTTATAACACCCTTACCATAGTCGGAAATTATAACTGCCTGGATATCGTCAGCTACTGATAAGAACCTGCTTATTATTTCTTTTTCAATGTCAGGATTAACTTCATGACGGTCTTCCCGATCGGCTCTGACTATCTGCTGGCCATGGGCTATGATTCTGGTTTTAATTGTAGTACGTCGTGTCAAATCTGTTACTAACAAGTCATCGGAAATTTTTTCGGTTTTTAATAGTTGCGATATTTTGGAGGCAGCCTCGTCATCCCCGACCGTTCCCAACAGCAGAGCTTCGCCGCCTAGACTGCAGATATTAGCAGCTACGTTAGCAGCGCCGCCTAAGAGGATTTTGCTTGATGAAATATTTACGACCGGTACCGGTGCTTCCGGCGAAATGCGGTCGACCGAACCGTACATATACTCGTCGAGCATAATGTCACCAAGTATCAAAACTCTGGCATCACCAAAGCCGCTGATAATCTCTGTAATTCGCCGCAGGTCCAACTTTTTTTATTTCCTTGCTGCTTCAGTCCGAAACGTTTCCGCAAAAGCCTTTGACTAAACGACTGAAGCTGTTACTTTAGTACAAGAAAGAAAACTATTGAATTCAATTGTTTAGAAAGGCAATAAAATATGGAACAGCCTCGTCCGCAACAAATTAGTGTCGAGCTTGGAGATAAAGAAGCCGAAGGGATCTATGCCAATCTAGTAATGATTGTGCACTCTCCGACCGAAATGATAATAGATTTTGCCCGGGTCATGCCCAGAATGCCCAAAACTAAGGTCCTATCACGGATTATTATGACACCAATGCACGCCAAGCTGTTTTTAAAGGCGCTTGAAGATAATCTCAAGAAATTTGAAAAGCAGTATGGAGAGATAAAAATCCATGGCTTGCCCGGCCAGGACTCCAGAAATATTGGTTTTGAGACCAGAACCGACGCCGAGGAAAAAAGCGGTGGCTAAGGGCTCTTTTGCATTTGTCTTACATTCGCATCTGCCTTATGTCTTATCGCATGGCCGCTGGCCGCATGGCACTGACTGGCTTTGTGAAGCAGCTGCCGAAACCTACCTGCCGATTATAAAGATATTACGGGAGCTGCAAACCGAAGGCAAAAAACCTAAACTTACCATCGGTCTGTCTCCGGTACTATGCGAACAGCTTAGCGACCAGACTTTCAAATCAGAGTTTGTCAGTTACCTAAACTTAAAATTAAAATCTGCCCGCGATGATATTGACGAATTCATAGGTTTAGAACAGCACAACCTTTTGGACATAGGCCGCTTTTGGGAGAACTGGTATAGTTCGACCTTAGAATATTTCGACAGGCTGAATCAGGATATCGTCGGCGAGTTCAAAAAATTACAGACTGACGGACTGGTCGAAATAATCAGCTGCGGCGCCACCCACGGCTACTATCCGCTTTTGTCAAAAGATGAATCGCTGCAAGTGCAGACCAAGGCAGCTGTCAAAAATTACGAAAAACATTTCGGCCAAAAGCCAAAAGGTATCTGGCTGCCTGAGTGCGCCTATCGTCCTGCTTATGATTGGACACCGCCGGTTTCTATTAACGGCAAACAAGAATCGAAAATGCGCAAAGGTGCCGATGAATTCTTAAGCGAAAACAATATTGAATTTTTCATTGTCGATTCGGCTTTACTTAAAGGCGGTCAGGCGATTGGCGCCTATCTTGACCGCTTTGAAAGCCTGCAAAAATTATTTGAGCAGTTCCAATCGAGTGTGGCAAACCGTCCCGAAGAAAAAGACAAGACTCCCTATGAAGTTTATTTGGTGGCATCCGACCCCAATAAAAAACCTGTCGCTGTTTTTTCGCGCAACCCCGAAACGGGTCTTCTGGTCTGGTTAGGCAAGCATGGCTATCCCGGGGAAAGCGACTACCTTGAATTCCACAAAAAACGCTGGCCGAGCGGACACAAGTACTGGTCGGTTACTTCGGCCAATAGCGAGCTTGACCAAAAAGCAGAATACAATCGGGAGGCCGCACTTGGTCGCATTGCCGAGAACGCTTCAGACTTTGTTTTGAAAGTAAGTGAATTACTCAGAGAGTATCAGGCAGATTCAGGTAACAATGGCATTCTGATAGCCCCCTACGACACCGAGCTTTTTGGGCACTGGTGGTTTGAAGGACCGATGTTTTTAAAACATGTGCTTTCGGAAATAGAAGATATCTCAGAATTCGAAACAGTTTTTCTTTCTGACTATCTTAAAAAAACAAAACCAAGCCGAGTTATATCTCTCCCCGAAGGCAGCTGGGGCGAAGGCAATCATCATTATATCTGGCTGAATCAGGAAAACGAATGGACCTGGAAACTTGTTTATGAATCCGAAAGCAAGATGGTCGAGCTGGCCCGCTACTGGACTGAAAAGGCCGACAAGAGCGATAACGAATTAAAAGAAATCTTACTTCAGCTGGGTCGTGAGCTGATGCTTATGTCTGCCTCGGATTGGCAGTTTCTTATTTCGACCAAAGCTGCCAGCGACTACGCCGAGCAGCGACTAAAAGAACATTATGAAGACTTCAAGAAACTTGCTGGCTTCGCCGATAAAAAAATTGCCGGAGAATCACTCACAGATGATGACAGAGAATTCTTTAGCGATTGCCAAAGGCGCGACAATCTGTTTCCTGAACTTGAGATAGAATGGT
>JADFLZ010000070.1 GCA_022564135.1 Candidatus Zixiibacteriota bacterium | reverse complement strand
TTTTTTCCAGCGCAAAAGATAGTTATCTGTTCTGTCTATTTGAAATTTGTTCAAATCAGTCGAGGATAATACTTTGCTCTCATTCATCAGTTCGCTCAGGCGCATTATCCTGCCCGGCATAAAACTTCCGCTAAGTTCTGCAAACTCTGCTGAGCGAGATGGCAGGTTGTTGCAGCTGCCCAGCCAGTTCTCTTCCGGATTAAAAGAATACGGCGTTTGTGAAAGCGGATAATAGCCCAGCCAGTCATGTTCGGAATTTGTGCCGGATAACGGCAGACAGAAATTAGCCGTCTGCCTGACAGGAATCGGGGTACCCAGCTGATAGCCGATATTTCCATCTTTGTCGGCGTAGAGCCAGTTGGCATCAAGCGCTCCCAATGATGTTACGATTTTACGAAATTCTTCAAAGCTGGCGACTTCTTGCAGGGCAAAGGCCGCGCTGCAGGACAAATTTAAGTCGACATCGTAACCCGCCCACCTAAATGAATAAGTCTTGTTACTTTCAGATAAATTATTGAAAATTGGTCCATGTCCGGTTATTGAAGTCATTAAAACGACAGAGCTGTCAAGATCGGCTGCAAAAATTGTATCGACTGCAAATTTTAGTTTTTGCCAGCCGGTAGCTGTCCGGTACAATGTCGAATCATCGGCATTTATTTCTTCAAGGTAGTAATCAGTAATGTCAACTCCGCCGGCAGTAAAGGCCCAGGCGGCTGTCCCGTTATGTCCCATGATGACAAACGGCAGACCGGGGGCAGTAATGCCCAATACATTCGTGTTTGTTTCTTTAATATGCAGCCCGATCATCTGCCAGAACTGAGGCAGCTGATTTATCTGAAGGTGCGGGTCAGAGGCCAGCATGGCCTGTCCGCTTTTGCTCTTAGCCGGACTGACTACCCAGGCGTTGGATGAATTGGTCATCAGGTATGGCGTCTGCACAGGCTTCCATTTAGTTTTAACAGCAGTTTTAAGCTGCACGTATATGTTAGCGGATTTGGCAGGTTCTCTTAAACCGATAACGCTATCTTCCGGTACGGTTGTTGGTCCCCAGTCCGGATAAATAAAACAAAGCGACTTAGCTAAATCGTCACCGACAGCTTCGCTGAGTTTAAGAAAAAACTGATCATGATTCTGAAGCGCGTCCGAAAACCAGGATTGAAAACTGAGCAGAGTCAGGCAGTCATAAACTTTCCAGTCTTCAAAATCTTTCCCCAAAAGCAGATACTCAAAAGGCAGAGCTTTGGCTGTACTCCGGTAATAATTGACACCGTCAGAGTAAGCCTGAAGTTTCCTGCTGTTTGCTTCACTCAAATTCAAAATCGCCGCGTCTGCAATTCTGTTATGACCAATCCGCCGCTGTCGCATGTCACTTTCCATCGCTAATTTTCCCAGCAGTTCAGACATTCTGCCCTGCGACATGCGGCGGGCCATATCCATCTGGAATAACCTGTCGTTAGCATGCAGAAACCCCAGCGCAAAATAGCCGTCAGGCTCTGTCTCCGCCCAGATTTGCGGAATGCCCATTTTATCAAATGTTATCTCAACCTCTCTATCAATTGCAGCTGTTAAAATTATGCCTGCACTGATCGGCACCGAATTTTGG
Source organism: Candidatus Zixiibacteriota bacterium (assembly GCA_022564135.1). GTDB lineage: Bacteria > Zixibacteria > MSB-5A5 > GN15 > FEB-12 > JACZWU01. Next base: position 7,077 of record JADFLZ010000070.1, on the reverse strand, counting down.
AGCCAGAAATAAACATAAAAGCCGCCGCCTAAGACAACCGCCAGGCATAAGCTGACGATCATCATGATTATCTGTCTGGTTTTTTTCTTCATTATGAAAATCGCAGGTAACGGTTTGTCATTTGTCCTTCTGCGTCATTAAGCTGACCAGCCAGGTCAGGGCCAGTGCCAGTAAAAAGGCCGGAACAAGTTCATAGACAATAGCTTTTAGCGCTTCGACATTTTTCCAGACGACAGTAACAACAGCGCCGGTCAGCATGCCTGCAATAGCGCCTTGTTTGGTGGTTTTTTTCCAGAGCAGCCCCAGTATTATTACCGGCCCGAAGGCTGCGCCTAATCCGGACCAGGCATAAAGCACAAAATCAAAGATGATTCTGTTCTCGGTCAGCGCAAAAAAAACAGCTACCACAGCTAAGCCAACTAAGACCCAGCGGTCGAGCCGCTGGTGGCGCGCGATAACTTCAGGCGATGAGCTATCTTCTTTTTTCCCCCAGCCGAAAACATCCCGCGAGATAACGGATGATACGACTATCAGCTGAGAGTCGGCGGTGGAACAGATGGCTGCTACAATAGCCGCAATGACAAAACCCGCCAGCACGGGAGGCAGAAGTTCGCTGCAGGCCAGAGGCAGGGCCTGCTCGGCATCGGCCAGCGTTCCAAAATATGCCCGGGCAAACATGCCAAAAGAAATTGCTCCGGTATAAACCGCCGACATCCAGACAAAGGCAATCAGTCCGGCTTTTTTGACAGTGGCAGAGTCTCTGGCGGCCATAAATCGGGAAAGTATATGCGGCTGCCCGGGATAACCCAGTCCAATACCCAGCATGCCAATGACAAAGCCCAAAAGACCGTAGCCGCTCATACCGCCTGAGAGACTGAGCAAGTCCGGGTCGGTTTTAATTAATATCGAACTGAACATTTCATAGCCGCCAACTTCGCTGAGCATAACCAGCGGCATTACTATAAGGGCCACTAACATAAACGAAGCCTGAATAATATCAGTCCAGCAGATTGCCCGAAAGCCGCCGGTGACGGTGTAGGCCAGCACAATCACAGCCCCGACTAAAACTCCGCTCTGGTAGGGCAGAGCAAAGGTAACTTCAAAAGCCTTGCCGGCGGCGTTCATCTGCGCCGCTACATAGCCTAACATAGCGGCTGTTATTACAATAACAGGAATCAGTCGCAGCAGGCGGGAGTCGCTGTCAAACATACCGGCTATAAATTGCGGCAATGTCACCGCGCCGCTTCTCAGGCTTTCTTTTCTTATTCTCTCTGCAATCACAAACCAGTTAAAAAGATAACCGGCTGCTATACCGGGAATAATCCAGATGGCCGACAAGCCGCTGTTAAAGGCCAGACCTACCAGCCCCAGCATGACCCAGCCGGATTCCGACGAAGCCGAGGCAGACAGTGACGATGCCCAGGGTCCCAGCTCACGATTGGCCAGGACGTAATCTTCGTCAGTATTTTTACGCCGCTTCATCGAATACAATCCGACCCCAACTATAAAGAGGCTGTAGACTACAAACGAAATGACCATGACGCTGTTTGATTCCATCCGGCGGCTCCCTTCAGAATCGAAATTCACATTCTACAAAATTGCGGATTGTCAAAAATCCGCTTCTGAGCAGGGCAAAGCAACAAGTTTATAAATTGTTAAAATATGACTGATTATAATTGCCGCTTGATTCGTCTAAAATAGAGACCGGGCAAAAAAATAGACCACCCGCACACCCCTCACGTGCGGGCAGCCTCTTCACCAAAGAGAAAAGAAGAACGGAGTACCTCGACAGTACCCTTCGAGCAAAAATGACAAGCAACGTTTAAGCAACAGCCGTGCCCTTTCTACAGCAGCACTCCCCGATCTCATGATAACTTATTATTATTCAACGACTTAAATGATACGCCTGAAGCTTTCAAAATCTGATGTGATTTGATTTGCTCGTATAAATCTACGAGCAGATAAAAATAAAAGGCAGTAACTCTCTCTATATCAGAGAGTTACTGCCTAAAAAGGAATGTAACATGAATTCGTAGCAGTAAACGTCGGCTAACTACTTTTTCAAAACGAATGACAGAGAGTGTGGGTAACTCTCTGTCACATCGCACATATATTAGCCAGCCAGGCTTATACCGTAACGTTTTAGTTTAGTACGCACGGTAGCCTCATGAATGCCCAGAAATCTGGCCGCTCTGGACTTGTTGCCTTTGGCAGCCAGCAGAGCTTCGACAATTAGTTGCCTTTCAAACTCAGCAACTTTCTCTGTTAAGCTATGGTTTTTGATCTCGTCACCAGTTGACAAGAGAGACCTGGTCAGCTCAACTAAGTCACCTTCGGCAACCAGCTGTGCCATCACTTCAAGTTTCTTCACTTTATTCTGAAGCTCACGCACATTTCCGGGCCAGTCATACTCCAGAAATTGCTGGAGCATTTCTTCAGGAATTTTGCCCGAATCTAAGTTTAAGCTCGAACCGTTAATAAAGTGATTCAAAAGAAGAGAAATGTCTTCCTTGCGCTCTCTTAAAGCAGGAATATGGTATGTCATGCCGCTTAGACGATAGTAGAGATCTCGCCGGAATTGTCCCTGCTCGACCATCTCTTCTAAGTTATGGTTTGTAGCGGCCACTAAAGCTACGTCAAGTTTAACCTCTTTGGTTGAACCAAGAGGCAGAACTCGTCTGTGTTCCAGAACTCCCAGAAGTTTGGCCTGCAGAGCAAACGGCATATCGCCAATTTCATCCAAGAAAAGAACGCCGCCGTTGGCCGAGGCAAACAAGCCGAGTTTATCCGAGTTAGCGCCGGTAAAGGCGCCTTTTTTGTAACCAAAAAGTTCCGACTCCAGTAGCGTCTCCGGCACTGAAGCACAGTTGATGGCTACGAACGGTCCATCTGGCCTGACTTGAGAATGATAGTAACGGGCCATATGATCCTTGCCCACGCCTGTTTCACCGGTCAGCAAAATTGTCAAATCCATTTTGCTGATGATTGCAAGCTGACTCATAAAGCGTTTGATATCACTTGAATTGGTTAGAAATCCAGATTCGACAGATTTCCCAGCAGATTTAGATGCTGCCCTGTCCGATGTAACTTCGCCCAATTCCTGAATCAAGGCGCCTACTTTGTCTAATTGCGGTGCAATGCGATAGCGGGCATAGAATTCTTCAGCTCTAAAAAGAAACATAAGACGTTTCTTTTTACTAAAGACTTCAGAGATGCCTGCTTTTACAAGTGCATCCGCTTTTTCAAAACGTACGCCCGCATCAGAGAGCAAGCCAATGGAAAGGCTGAAGTATTTCTGACAAGCCTCCTGGTCCTGGCAGTTACCTGCGATAACTGCTTTGAGTTTGTAGAGAGCTCCACATTCGACTCTGTCAGACGCTTTTTGCATTATCGTCATCGATTTAGCCGCCATTCTGCCGGCAGCCGGAAACTTCTGCTCGATGACATACAATTCTGCCAGATGGCGCATGGCGCGTCCGGCCAAAGTTGTGCCGGGCGCTATCTCTTCAGCTTGCTTGAGCGCCGTTTTTAGAATTGATTCACTCTCAGTCAGTCGTCCCATGTGACGATAGAGTTCTCCCAGATAAGTGAGATAAATAACATTATCTCTTTCACTTTTCTGTTTGCTCAAGAACTCTTTTGCTTTTTGCAGATATTCTTCGGCTGTTTGATATTCTCCGGTCTGAATGTGAACATAGGCTAATGACAAATAGGCTCTGCCTACTTCAAGCCAGTCATCCAGTTCGGTAGAGACATCAATGTTAAGCTGCAAGTGCTTAGTTGCTTCCGGAAAATCGCCTAAGAAAGTATTCAACCGGCCAAGGTTGCCCATCATATAGGCAGTCTTTTTGGTGTCACCCAGTTGGTGGGCGATATTCAAAGCATCTGTTAAGATTGCCAGTGAATTCTGATAATCGTTTTGTCTGAAAAACAAGCCGGAGAGCTGATTTAAAGCCCGGCATTGTCCTTCAAGCTGGTCGTTTCTGCGGAAAATAGACTCCGCATCACGAAAGGCCTTTTCTGCTTCTTTGTACTCACCCAATCGAATCAGGACCGATCCGATAGTACTGAATATTTCAGCGAGTAAAACCGAATCACCCTCTGCGACAGCTTCTTGCTGTGCCAGTCGAGCGGTTCGGAGCGCTGCAGGGTGGTTGTTTAGCGAAGCGTAGGCCTGTGACACCAGATGAAGTGATTCACCTGCTCTGGTGCCGCCGAATGCATCAAATTCGCTACGATTATCTTCGTAGTATTTGACTACATTGGCATATTCCCGGCGCTTGAGTAGCGACGTTAGATAATGCAACGCAACATCCGGGAATGAATCGCCGTGTATTACGCTTCGGTTCATTTGTTTGACCCCGTATAGTTATAGTTGGTTGCATCGTTATCGGTGTTAGTGTCTTCAGTTACGTCTATAGTGATGTCGCTCTTCGGTAATAAATTCAGGTAATAGATACTGTTTAAGAACCAGTTAGTTATCCAGGACGTGAAACCGCCGGTCTTCTGAACATCCTGAGGAGGGTCTTTCGGATCAGGCGAGGGGTTAGGAAAATCCCCGTTTTGATGGTCGCCGCCCCAGGGGTGGTCGTACTGGACTATCCTCAGCTTAACAGGGGCGTCGAGAGCATATGCAGTCCCCCATGACATCATTATTAGTATCAGCGCCATTGCCAATACAGAGATTAAGCGTTTCATGTTACACTCCTTTGATATTGGTTATGTTTTAAACATCCTTATGCCCAATCAAAAATTGGCGGAATATTATTGAAGCTTGTTGGGGAGCGGGTTCTGTAATTTTCCGCTATGCTTAACAATAAACAGAAGCTACTGATCTGTCAATTGATATTTTGACTAACCAGTAGCTTAACTTATTGCCCGTAAGCGGTTTGCGCTGATTTTGCGGCGATTTGAAAGAGTGCCAACGGGGCTATTTTATTATAGAATCAAACGTCTTTATCAGACAAAGCATCTTTAAGCATTTCAATAGACAAAACCGGAGTTGGGTCCTGGTCATTTAATATGGCCAGATAATATGAGACAAAGTCGCCCATCTGAATCAGGCTGAGAATTCTTTCGAGTTCAGAAGAGCCGCGCGACTGAACTTCTATGACATCAGCTCCCGTTTCTTCTATAAGCGGATTCACAATATCCATACGTTTTTTGATCTGTGGATGATCTGCTGAGTCGCGAAGTATTATAGCTGCCAGTTTATCGGTGAAATTACGGGTCACATCGGACCAGCCGACCAGTTCGTTATGATTAAACTCCGGGAACTGATTGGCAAAGGCCAGTGTCTTGGAGTTTTCACAAAACTGTCCTTTCCATCTGACAGCCACGGCATCGGTCAAAGTTGGTCCGGAATAGACCATGACTACTTTGCCCTGAAGTTTTTCTGCCAGTTGCTTGGCAGGATTGGCGCTTAGCTGAGTATCTTCGGTATAATCTTCTCTGAATGTCTTGAGACTTTCAATGGCTGTTTTGACCTGCTCTTCTATTTTTTCTATCAGGCCGACTTTCTGAAGCAGCATAAGTAGTGGAATAAAAGAAAAGCCAAGAGCTGCCCGGGGCTGCATTCCCCCCGGCAAAGTGGCCATAGGAATTTCATTTATCTTGCAGACATCGGCCAGCATGCCGCCGGTGCTTATGGCAGCAATCATAGATTTGCGGCCCAGGGCGTCATCAAGCGCTGCCAGTGTTTCTTCGGTATTGCCGCTATAAGATGAAACTATAACCAGAGATTCATCGTCGACAAACTCCGGTAAAGTGTAATGGCGGCAAATATGAAAAGGCACAAGCAGTTTGTCACTCAAAAACGACCTGGCCAAATCTCCGCCAATGGCAGAGCCGCCCATGCCGATAACCACCACATTCTTAATCTCCTGAAACATATCTTTATCAATTTTCCAGCTTTTGCCGATATTTAGAGCTCTGGCCAGCTGTTCAGGAAAATCAAAAATATGATTATACATGTTGCCCGGATCCAACGAGCGCATCTGTTCGGTGTTATCAAGTTTACTCAAAGTGGTTTCCTTTTTGTCTTCTACTTCCGATCGCATTTTTAAAACTTTCCAATCTTTTTATGACCGACGAGGTGGACGAGCTGGCCAGTACTGAGTGAACTAAGGGCTGCACCAGGCTCGAGTCGATTTTTTTTACAGTTCTGCACAGGTCTACTATACGATTAGGACTCATTGATAACAAATCAATTTTCAGTCCTATAAAAAATGGCAGCGCCAGAATGTCTCCGGCCATTTCACCACAGACAGAAACCGGCTTGCCATAGATTTTGGCTTTGTCTACGGTCATTTTTATCATCTGAAGAACCGCCGGGTGAAAGGAGCTATAGAGGCCGGCCACTTTAGTGTTTTTTCTGTCAGCAGCCAGGACATATTGTGTTAAGTCGTTGGTGCCTATAGATAAGAAGTCAACTTTAGGGAACAGGCTGTCGGCTATTAAGACGGTGGAAGGCACTTCAACCATAATACCAATGGGGATATCTTCATCAAACCGAAGCCGCTTTTTCTTTAGCTCAAATTTTACCTGGGCTATGAGTCTTTTAGCCTGGTCATATTCTGATATGTCAGAAATCATCGGCAGCAGTATTTTGAGATTCTTTCTGCTGGAGGCTCTGAGAATCGCTCTGATTTGATCCTTAAATAAGCTCTTCATTTCAAGCATCGGCCGTATGCCGCGCCAGCCCAGAGCCGGGTTTTCTTCGTGCGGCCAGGCATCGTCGGCAGACATTTTGTCATAGCCTAAGTCAAAAGTTCTGATAACCACCGAAGAACCGGCAAATTTCTTAGCCACCTGTTCATAATGCTCAAATTGAGTGTCTTCGTCAGGAAAGGTGCCTTTAGCCAGATACAGAAACTCACTGCGATAGAGGCCGATCGGGATATTTTTTTCAGCCATGATTTCTTCAGCCGGCCCCGGCAAAGTCATATTGCCGCCGACAGGGATTTCAACTCCGTCGCGCGTTTTTGGAGGAATATCTTTGAGATGTTTGATTCTGGTAATGAGCGCCGGGCCCATTCTTTTTCGGCGCTGCTGATAGTCAGAAATTTCCTCAGCCGT
>JADFLZ010000495.1 GCA_022564135.1 Candidatus Zixiibacteriota bacterium | reverse complement strand
ACAAAAACCGCCAATTGAGGCCGCCCGAAGTATAGCCGACCTTATCGCAACCACTTAGAGAGGGAGAGTGAAGTCCATGCGGGACCAGAATCAATCATCCCACCGCGGGTCGGGTTTCAACCGCCGCGACTTTCTGAAAGGCTCTGGTGCCGCCGTCGCTGCGACGGCAATCGCCACCGGCGCTGCTGAGGAAGTCCAAGCGCAAGGGGCCAAAAAGCCCAATGTCGTTGCGGCGGGAGTGAAGAAGATTACGCTGAATGTCAATGGAACCGATCGCACGGTAGCGGTCGAGCCGCGGGCCATTCTGCTCGACGTTCTGCGGAACGACTTTGACCTGACCGGTTGCAAAGACGTCGACGACCGAACCGCCAGCGGGGCCGACACGGTCATCATCGACGGCAAACCGGTGTTGGCCGGCAGTCGACTGGCCATTCAATGTGTCGGTCAGAAAATCGAGACCGTCGAGTCGCTCAGCGGCGACGGCAAGACCGACGAGGTGATCGCCGGTTTCGTCAAGCACGATGCCATGCAGTGCGGTTTCTGCACGCCGGGTTTTGTGATGGCGACTCGTGCTTTCCTGAACAAAAACCCCGCCGCCACTTTGAAAGAAATTCAGTAGAAAGGATATAATGAATTTTATAGAAAATATTGAACAACAAATATATTCGGTACTCATTTTCAGTGTTGGTCACATTAGCCGTTTTGATTGGGGCGGGAACGCAAGTTCTTTCTGCTCAAGCAGGAAACAGAGAATACTACCCGATCAACGCGCCAATACCCCCTTATCCGACCATAGCTGTTGAGCAGGAGATTGAAGGACATGTTTTATTGCAATTTACAGTGGAGGAGACGGGAGCTGTAGATGTTAGTTCAATTGTAGTACTGGACGAGTCGCCAGCGGGAATATTTTCGAACTCTGCAATAAATGCAGCTGAGACATTTACTTTTAGTCCTAGAGTTGAGGATGGGTTGTCCGTAGAGGTGCTTGGAGTCCAGTATATGTTCAGGTATGTATTAGATGATGGTTAGCGGAAATTAAAGCTAACGCCAACGGAAAGGCCGCGACCAATCTGGTAAAAACACCCACTGATTCGGCTAGACACGCCGCCTCCAACATCATCAACTGGTACTGGCAACTTCACTCGACCCATTCGAAAACTGTGCTATGAAATTATCTAGATCAATATACATGCGTAACAGTTCAATGCAGGACAAGCCACCGCGGGGCTCGCTCCTTAACGAAGGAGTCATGTGCTTTAAGTGGGTCAGGAGATGTCTGTAAATGATCAGGCTCACTAAATTATTCATTTTGGGATTGCTGACGGCATGCACTTCTCAGACTCAGGTACATATATTCACCGTGGGGATAGAAGAACCAGAGATAAATCAATTAAGCAACTTACTCGAAGAGAAAGGCTTCGATGTTCGGCCAAACTCGCTACCTGTACCAACAAGGATAACAAGGCATACAGTAATTTTTCCTGCGATAGTCCAAGATTTTTCAATCGTCGAGTTGATCGAATCTACAATGGACTACGCTGGCTATCCCGATGCACGTCTCATACTCGAATCTGAAGCAAATCACTTTTTTTCAACCAATAATATAGGCATATATTTAATCAATCAAAACTTCGATTATGTTTCGGAGAATTCAGATGTTGACCCGTATTCTTTAGGCGGCAAGGATGATAATAGACTGGCATACAATTATTTCAGCGAGTGCCCTGGTGCATCTGAAGCGCAGTCGGAGCTAAATTTGTATCCCTCGGGCACGGCGATACTGGAGGAGTTCGTGTGGGCCGAAGATACTAGACAGGAAGTAAGCTACATACATGACGGAGACTGGCTAGCTGACTCTTCTTCGGTGAAAATTGATATCTTTGGAAAAGGTGAGCTTCGTTTTTCCATCGAAGAGCACTCTGGAACAAACTGGTTTGGACCTTACGAAGGGATAACCTTAGTGAATCAGCATTCGACCATGGACATAGAGCGCTGCAATTACACTCATTTAAAGTACAAGGAATAAGACCGAACCTCACAAGGTACTGACTTGCCCCCTCCCCTGAGCAATAATTATTCCGTGAAACAATCTAAGTCAATATTCAAGCGCCGCTGATTCCCACCTAATCCCAGCGACACAGCATCTAGTAGAGCTTAAGACGGCGGATATCAGGCTTGCTAC
>JADFLZ010000494.1 GCA_022564135.1 Candidatus Zixiibacteriota bacterium | reverse complement strand
CATACTTTTTTTGAAAACGATAATGCTAACTTAATAAGCGGCACTTATATTGGCCTGCTGGCTACTCCTTTTGAGGACCTGGTTTATCTCAACTGGGTCTACCCCGGTCAAAATCCTGACAAATTCAAAATCTTCTGGGATACAGATTCAATACCAGACCAGTTGCTGACAGAACAGTCGGGGGATACGCGGGACTTTGCGCATACTAACCTGCTGACAGAAATAGATTATTACTATCAAATCAAATCGTATGACTCTCTTGATAACGAACTGCTGGCTAGTCGCGTTAAACGTGCCCGAACCAGATATAATACTCTGGACCTTTCCCTCTTTGGTCAATGGAACGAACGTTCCGGCTACGGTGACATCTGGGGCTATACTGACAGCACCAATGGCAAAGAATATGCCTTAATATGTGCCAGAAGTTCGGGGCTTAGCATTATTGACATAAACGACACGCCCTTTGTGGAAGTTAGCTTTGTTGAAGGCTGTGGTGACACCAAGGATGTCAAAACATATAGCCATTATGCCATAGTTTTTCAAGAGAACTGCCCCACCATGATCGTGGACATTGCCGATGTTACCAATCCCCAGGTTGTTTCAACAATGTCAGACGGTTGTCACAACGGACTTGTTGACGGACATTACGTCTATCAATTTGGCGGAAATCCCTCAGGGCTTGTTATATATTCTATTTTGGATCCGGCCAATCCTGACTCTGTTAACAATTATAGCATCTACAGCTACCATGACGCCGCTATCAGAAATGACACCCTGGCCGCCTGCATCATAAACGGCGGTGGTGTAGATATTTTGGATTTAACAGACAAGAGCAATATACAATTGATCGGCCAGTTCAATTACACGAGTTCGGGAGCGCATAATGCGGCCTTCAGCGAAGATGGTGACTTTCTATTTATAGGTGATGAAATCGGCGGAGGAAGACACACCAGAGTCTTTGACATTTCTAACTTAAGCAGTATTAACAAAGTGGCAGATATAATAGTCAATCCCAATACTGTTACTCATAACAGTTATGTAAAAGACGGGCATCTTTTTATAGCGCACTACATTGACGGCTTACGGGTCTGGAATGTAGAAGACCCGACTGACCCTTACGAAACTGCCTTTTACGATACTCACTCGCAAACTGCCATAAGTCCTTACGAAGGCGCCTGGGGTGTCTACCCTTATTTTGCATCGGGGAAAGTAATTGTCTCTGATATGCAGACCGGGCTTTATGTATTCAATACTTCCGTGCCGGGAGAAAACTGCTGTATTGGCAACCGGGGCGATATAAACGGCGATGGGAATCCTATCATGACCGTATTAGACATGACTTATCTTATTAACTTCATTTTCAGGGGCGGGCCGGCACCCTCCTGCGATGCCGCCAGTGATGTCAATGGCGACGGTGAATCTTCTACGTTGGTAGACCTCACTTTCATAATCAACAGGATATTTCGGGGAGGACCAGCTCCCAGCTCCTGCCCGTAACAGATAACATTTGACTCGCTCTTGGGTGAGTTCTAAAAACCGCCGACAGGAAAAATAATGAAACAATATTCTAATTACAAAATCGTGATTTGTGTTATCTCTTTCATGCTGGCAATTCCCTCGGTTTTGTCTGCCGAAGACTTCCCCATTGAAGCTGTCTGGTCCGGAACGCCACAGTGGATGAGCGGCGTTGACAATGGCTATGAGACATTTGGCGGCAGCATAGCCAAGGGTGTCGATTTTTTTGGCAGCAGCATTGTAACAGAAGACTATGTGCCGGTCGAAATAATTTTTGAAACAGATTCTACTCTGTGGACCTTGGTGCCAACTTTCCGAAGGGGGCCTTACACTTTTGCCGGAGTCGGCACTTTTCCGGGCAGGGCCTGGGATATCAGCGACCCGTCTAATCCTCGCAGGCTGAATCTTTGCATAGTAGAATACGATGACGGCTTTGGCGGTCTTCCCGACCCAAACTTCAAATGGGATCCTGATAACAGTTCTTTCGGGAAATTTGAATATCTGTTCGTGATGAGTTCTTCCTATGACTCTTCTGGTACTACCTATGCCGGAATCAATATTTTGACAGGCGATCCGGACGTTCTTTATACCTGGTGGCCGAGAGTTGCCGACGGCCGCACTTTTTTCGAAAGCCTGCCGGCATCGCTGACTATCTATCCGAAAATTAGTTTGCAAG
>JADFLZ010000493.1 GCA_022564135.1 Candidatus Zixiibacteriota bacterium | reverse complement strand
GCCTATACTGACGCCGGACCAATGGTCAACTCAGGCGATTTTGACGGACTGTCGGGGCAGGCAGCGATAGACGCTGTCACAGAGCATGCTGAAGCTCAGAAAATTGGCCGTAAGAAGAAGCAGTTTAAGCTGCGTGACTGGCTCATATCGCGACAGCGCTATTGGGGCTGTCCCATACCTATTATTCATTGTCAAAAGTGCGGGGAAATAGCCGTTCCTGAAGATCAGCTGCCTCTGATTTTACCTGACGTTGAAAATTTTATCCCCAAGGGGAGATCACCGCTTGAAGATGTCCCTGAGTTTGTCAATACCAAATGCCCCGAATGCGGGGGGGAGGCCAAACGTGATGCTGACACCATGGATACTTTCGTATGCTCGTCATGGTACTACCTGCGCTATCTCGACGCCAAAAACGATAAGGCGCCGTTTGATAAAGAAAAAGCCGATAGCTGGCTTCCGATAGATTTGTATATAGGCGGAATTACACACGCCACCGGGCATCTGATATATTTCAGGTTTTTTCAAAAATTCCTCAAAGATATCGGCTGGTCAAATTTTGAAGAACCGGCCATAAAAATGTTTAATCATGGCATGGTCTCGGATTCGAGCGGCGAAGTCATGTCCAAATCCAAAGGCAATGTCGTCTCGCCGATTTCTTTGATGGACCAGCGCGGGGTGGATGTCACCCGCTTGGCCATGTTCTTTACCGCCCCCAGCGCCAAAGAAGTGCTCTGGTCTGATAACAGCCTGACCGGGGTAGAGAAATTTGTGCTTAATAAGCTCTGCCCTCTAAATGAAAAATTCCGAAGCTCAGGCTGCGACTTAAAGCAATACTTCAAGAAGTCCGATCTTTCTGAATCTGACTGGAAATTGTACCTGAAGCTTAACCAGACTATTAAAAGAGTTTCAGAGTCGTATCAGCAGCTTCATTTTAACACTGCAATTTCAGCTCTGATGGAGCTTATCAGAGACTACGAGCAGTCTCAGCTTAAGTCCGATCAGTTAAACGATTACATTATAGTTAAGGCCGTACAGCTGATAGCCCCAATGGCGCCGCACCTGGCCGAAGAATTATGGCAGCAGTTTGGCTTTGCTGATAATGGCTCGATTTTCAAGTCTGAATGGCCGGAGTTTGACCCTGAGGCCATAACTTCTGATACGGTTGAAATAGCTGTCCAGATAAACGGCAAGCTCAGAGACACTATAATAGTGGCGGCTGATTGTGACCAGGAAACAGTCGAAAAGGCTGCTTTTGAGAGCAAAAAGGTAGTTTCTTATACCAATCAGGGGGAGATTAAGAAGATTATCTATGTCCCGGGGCGTATACTTAATATAGTGGTCAAATAGCCTTTAATCTTAGCAATAACAATAATAAGCCCTCTTTCGAACTACCTGCTATTTAAGCATTTGCTATAAGTTAACATAATATATCTTATGGGACGTTGCGCTTCCTGGGTACACCAAGCTGACGCACTTTCTATTTGTAGGGGCTGAATATATTCAGCCCTTACTTTTTTGTGGACGGTCGCCAATGGCGTGCCCTCGTCTGCCCTTGTTCAAATGCGATCGACTAAACCCACCCTTCGACAGGCTCAGGATGACTTTAACTGGAATACGAATGTAGTATTTGTAATTGTTATTTAACGAACTTGTGGAAGTCCGTCATTCCCGCGGATGCGGGAATCCAGCGGATGCGGGAATCCAGCGGATAATACGAGCAGTTAATTGAGACTCGTCTATCCTTTCCACCCGGCTATACCCAATAATCATATGACTTCTTTCTCAATATGTTCTATAAAGTTTAATTACCCTAAAATCTTTCTTGGAAATAACTACGTCTCCGTGCCCTCCGGCGTGAATTACGAAGTAAAAACTAGTATCGGTATATACAGTATCAACACCACCTGACGGACCATAAGCTATGAGATAAGTAGTGTCACTTTCCATTACTATTATTCCTAGTCCCGAAGTGTCATCATCCAATTTCAGTATTTCAACTGATGCTATTTCTAACGCCCTTAATACTTCTGGTTTGTAAGGAGGATGAATTTCAGTGTATCTACTATAATCTTCCTGTGTTCCAAACTCTTTTGTGCCGTGACACGAAACTAAGACAAGCAAAAACGATGAGAAAAAGAGAATTATCCAATTATTCTTGCAACAAATATGAGCTTCGTAAATATGAACCATATT
>JADFLZ010000492.1 GCA_022564135.1 Candidatus Zixiibacteriota bacterium | reverse complement strand
TTCTGTATTGTCAGCGCCAGGGACAGTGTTGACGCCTCAGCCGATGATATCAAAGTTTTTGATAAACTATCTCTGGCAGTCAAGCCGGGCATATATTCAGCGAGAGTAACCATTGTTGATGTTTCATCAGGGCGCAAAGGGAGCTATTTCCTGGATAAAATAATTGTGGAGCCTCCGCGCAGGAAACTTGATATCGGGGGACACTTCTGGACCTATGTAGCAACACAGCATTTTGACAGTTCCAAAATTAATACGAGACTGATTAGAAGCGGCTACTATCTGCTGCCGAATCCTTTATCAATTTTCAGCAGCAGAGACACCTTGATATTTCTCTATACTGAAATTTACAACTTGCCGTCTTCGAGTAATAACACTTTTGAATTATCTTTAACTGTTAAAGATAAGTTTGGGGTTGTGAGCAATTTGATACAATCCGAAAGACGCACAAAATCCGGCCGGACTGCAGCAATTGTGGAATCTATAGAAATCAAATCATGGCCGACCGGGCTTTATGAATTTAGCCTGCATATCAGCGATTTAAATCAGATTGATTCTGCTAATTTCTTGATGCGTATAATTTCAACTGAAGAAGTCGGATTCGCTATAAGGAAAAGCTTTAGCAATGAACGATATGATACACTTTCAATTACAGACAGAGTCAATCTTGTCACTTATGAGCTTAGCAGAAAACAACTGTCAACATTGCGACAGCTGACAGAGCGGGGTAAAGAGGAGTTTCTGCGTCAATTCTGGATTGAGCGTAAATCGCAATTGTCAAACTCCGAACTGGAATCGCAGGCAGAAATATTAGACCGTTATATTTTTGTAAACGAGAGATTCTCTCTGCCCGGGCTGCCGAATTCCGGCTGGAAAACTGACCGGGGAAGAATTTATATGCAATTTGGCCAATGGGATGAACTTGATGAGCACCAGTCTCCGGGCAACGATGAGCCATTTCAGATTTGGCACTATCACCGCTTAAACGGCAAGCTATTTGTCTTTCAGGATAAAAGAGGGGACAAAGAATACAACCTGGTGCATTCAAACGTAAACGGTGAAAGATACGACCCTGCCTGGGAAAATATAATTAAGCAGGGTCTATTCGGATTTGATTAGAAAAGTTATTTGCCGGGTTTCTTCGAAGCTGTTGCGGCCGAGGCGGACAGTTTTCTCTTGACTGGAATTGTAAATCTGTTCCGAGCTTCGTCGCTCAGCTCGATAGTAAAAGATTTTTCAAAAGATTTCTTCAGTACTTTTTTTAGAAGCCGAACCTTGGCTTTTTTAGTCTCGCCTGCTTTGATTTTTTTGGGAATATCCACTTCAAAATATTCACTGGCGTATGAAACCAATTTCAACTTCAGATCCTCGTCAGAGACGTTTCTAATTTCAAAACTCATTTTATCAATTACCTTGGAACCTGTCTGAGACAAATCAATTTTATATGGTCTCATAATAAGCGGATAGGTGGAATCCGGCCGGGTAACTACATTTACTGTAATTGATACAAATTTGTCCGGAGGTCCTTCATTGGTCTGAATCTTGGGACGCTTGGTAATTTTGGTCCGATATTTCTTTGAACTGAAAATAATCTCTAATTCTGTGCTGTCACCGACAGCAAGCAGGTCCTTTAACAAAGGAGCCTTGGTACAGCCTCAGCCGGGTATTATTTTAAGAATCTTGAGAGTATCATCACCCGTTGAAACCAGCCAGAACTTGTGGCTGATAGTAGAGTTCTGAGGGACAAAGCCAAAATTGAACTCCTTGACGGGTATAGTCAGTCTGGGCGCAGCCATGGCAACAGATGCCAAGAGCAGCGTCAAAACTGCAATCAAAACAATTGTTTTAATTTTATTCATATTCATAACTCCAATATATTACTTCGTTCGCCGGACTGTCAAATATTAGTTTCCATCCTAATTAGATTAATTATCGGTATAGGCAATAGTCCTTTTAACCGGAATTGTAAAGCGGCTGCCAAAATCATCATTGAATCTGATCGTAAAGGACTTTTGAAAAGATTTTTCAAGCGAGTCTTTCAGGAGCCGGATCTCTCCGGTAATGGTTTCACCCGCCTTGATTTCGACCGCCAGGTCAATTTCAAAGTAGCCGTCGGGTAAGGAAATAAGTTCAAGCTTTAAGTCTTCCTTTGATACGTTCTGGATAGTAAACTGCCTTTTATTTACCTGTTCGGTTTTGTTCTTCGGAAGAG
>JADFLZ010000491.1 GCA_022564135.1 Candidatus Zixiibacteriota bacterium | reverse complement strand
TCTGATTCAGATAAGAATTCTTATAATATCGAATTCTCTGAGGAGATGCCGGCTGAAGATATAAAAATGGCATCAATCATGGCCTACATTCCATTTTTGTGCTTTGTGCCGCTGTTGAATGCCAGCAGCAGCAAAGATGTCCGTTTCCATGCCCGACAAGGAGTGATTCTCTTTATAATAGAGCTGGTAGCTGCACTTTTTCTTATTGACCAGGTCTCTGATTTTTTCTTTAAGGTTATTTTGATTTTTGCAGTCGCCCTGTCCGTGGCAGGGTTAGTTTTCGCTGCCCAGGGTAAGAATTACAAGCTTCCCATCATTGGTGATTTTATAGACAAAACCAAATTGTAGCGGACGAAAACAGATGCGCTCTCTATCAAAACATATGCTGCTGCTCATAGTCTTTTCACTCTGTTTCTGTGCCTGCGCCACCACCGGCCCCGGCGGCAAAAAATCGCTGATAATTATTCCTACTTCGCAGGAAGTTGCTATCGGCTCAGGCATGGCCGAGGAAGTAGCCAGGACGGAAAAGATTCTGGCTGACAGCGTCTGGCAAAACTATCTGAATGAAGTTGGTCAAAGAATTGTCTTAGTCTCTGACCGCAAAGATATTGAATATCATTTTACAGTTATCGAGTCAGACCAGATAAATGCATTTGCGGCGCCAGGCGGCTTTGTCTATTTCTATACCGGACTGCTCAGAGAAATGAATTCAGAGGCAGAAATGGCGGCAGTTATGGCTCATGAAATCTCCCACGTAGTAGCCAGACACGGCATCAAACGAGTTCAGCAGGCTCTGGGAGTTCAGCTGGCCTACGCCCTGGTCTTCGGAGGCGACGATGCCGGTGCGGCCGTCAACGCCGGAATCGGTCTGGGGATGGGTTTACTATTTGCGGACTATTCCCGCGGGGCCGAAAGGGAAGCCGACCAGTATGGCATTCACTATATGATAAAGGCTGGCTATGACCCGGCCGGGGCAGTTGACATGTTTGAAACTCTGGGAAGACTGGGCGGAGAAAGATCAGGAAATGTTTTTGAAAAACTGGTCAGCTCTCACCCTGAAACGCAGGAAAGAATTGCCAACGCCAGAAACCAGATAAGTAATCAGCAGCCACTGCCAAAACATCTCAGTTTAGGTAAAGACAAATATCAGCTCATGCTGAAGCGTCTGCCACCGAAACATGACGGCAGCTAACTGACTCTAGCTTCTCTAACCTTTCGTTTAAAGATCGGCGGCAGCCATCTGCCGGTAGTTAATCTGTAAATTTTAAGAAGTTCTGCAATTGGCAGCTTCTTTTTGCTGGCAAAGTAAACCACCGATTCGATACCCCGAAATCTACTCTTGTGAAATGACAGTCCCTTATAATTAAAAGAAAAATCAGCATACTTGTAAATCATTTCGAACAACGTTGCGGTCTCTCGGCAGTTGCAGAAAGCGCAGTCGTCATAATTTTCCTTGACCTTATGGAATGGCGAGAGGCCCAGGCTGACAACTTTTATGCCCTCGGATTCAAAATGTCTGATGGCACCAAGCAGAATTCCCACCCGGGTTCCTTTGGGAGCAGCCGGATTTCGCTTAGGAACAACTTCGCTGTACCCAAAAACTTTTCCATCGTCGTACATAGGGAAAAACAATGATGTTCCGACCAGTTTGTTATTTTCAAATCCTGCAAAAATCCTGGAGCCTGCTACTCTCTCAGTTAGGCTGCTGACAGCCAGGAATTTCAATTGCCCCGGAAATCTTATAGCTCCATTAGACAATCCGGCAAAAGTAGAGCGCAGCCGGCTGTCTGTTAGTTGAGAAATTTCGAGCTCCCTAATTTTTAGCCCCGCTCTTTCTGAGCAGTTTTGCAGATGCCTGATATCGCAGCGGCCAGCGCCTTCCAGCCGGTAGGGCAGCTCCAGGAGTGTTTCGATACCCAGCGGAGTCAGATAATATCCAAGCGATTTCAAAATCAGGGCAGTCTTCTTTGAACATTGCACAAAACTGCTGAGCGGATATTCGGACAGAAAAGCTTTTAGGATTTCTTCAAATCTGGCTTCGGCAATAACAGGATCACCAATGACAAATCTGTTTTTTCCAAGTTTTTGATAAGCAATATAGCCCGATTCGTCTACCCTGAAATGAGTCATACTTTCTTGCAGGGTTTGTCCCGCACAGGGGAAATTTCCAAAGTTCATAAAATTGACCACAGCCGACTCCGGACTCTCA
>JADFLZ010000069.1 GCA_022564135.1 Candidatus Zixiibacteriota bacterium | reverse complement strand
ACAAATATCAGCTCATGCTGAAGCGTCTTCCACCGAAACATGACGGCAGCTAACTAATAGCGACTTCTCTAACCTTTCGTTTAAAAAACGGCGGCAGCCATCTGCCGGTTGTTAATCTGTAAATTTTAAGAAGTTCTGTAACTGGCAGCTTCTTTTTGCTGGCAAAATAAACCGCCTTTTCGATTCCCCTGAATCGACTCTTGTGGAATGACAATCCCTGATAATTAAATGAGAAATCAGCATACTTGTAAATCATTTCAAACAATTTTGCAGACTCCCGGCAGTTACTGAGAGAGCAGCTGTCATAAAGTTCTTTGACCTTATAAAAGGGAGAGAGACCCAGGCTGACAACTTTGATGCCCTCGGACTCAAACTGTCTGATGGCACCAAGCAGAATGCCTACCCGGGTTCCTTTGGGAGCAGCCGGATTTCTTTTCGGAACTACTTCGCTATAGCCAAAAACTTTTCCATTTTCGTACATAGGGAAAAACAACGAGGTACCGACCAGCCCGTCATTATCAAATCCGGCAAAAATCCTGGTTCCAACTACTTTCTCCGTAAAACTGCTGACAGCCAGGAATTTTAATTCTCCGGGAAATCTGATAGCTCCGTTAGTCAGTCCTGCAAAAGTAGCAGGCAAAAAGTCGCCTCTTAGCTGGGATATTTCGAGCTCCCGTACTTTTAGCCCCGCTCTTTCTGAGCAGTTTGCCAGGTGCCTGATGTCGCAGCGGCCCGCGCCTTCGAGCCGGTAGGGCAGCTTTAGAAATGTTTCGATTCCAATCGGTGTCAGATAACAGCCAAGTGATTTCAAAATCAGGGCCGTCTTCTTTGAACATTGCACAAAACAGCTGTGTGGATATTTGGACAAAAACGATTTCAGGATTTCTTCAAACCTGTCCTCGGCAATAACAGGATCACCGATGACAAATCTGTCTTTGCCAAGTTTTTGATAAGCAATATATCCCGATTGGTCTAGCCGGAAATGGGTCATATCTTTTTGCAGGGTTTGTCCGGCACAGGGGAAATTGCCAAAGTTCTTAAAATTGGCCAGAGCCGACTGCGGACTTTCAGCCAGAATTTTTCTAAAAACTGCGTTTGTAAGTTCACTAAGCATCTCTCAATTAAACACCGCTGCGGAGATTGTCCAGTTAGATATCGAGATTTCGGGACCCTTGAAAAGTCCGCAAATATGCAGCTATATCGCAAGAAAATGGCCATTTTATTGACAAATCTTTGCAGAATGCATTTAGCCCCAAATTTGCCGTTGTCGCACATAGGGTTACGAGTGCAAAATAGCCTAATTCCGGGCAGTTTTCTTGCTCGATATGATTAAGCATAAAGACTATGAGTATACTTATGAACTTAATTAGAGACGACAACACCTTACTTGATGAACTGGAAAGAATCAGTTCAAGACCGGCTGTTCCCGCCTGCAGGACATCTGTTACCTTGACATTGAAAAACAGAAAAGATTACTTTGGTCATGGGAATTCTCTGGAAATGGTAACAGGTGAAGAAATAGCTGATTCAGCCAATCAACATACTTCAGTGGACAGTATTACTACACCACTGGATAGACTCGGTTTTAGAATAATAAAAAGACTGTTCGATATAGTTGGTGCTATTTTGGGCATCGTACTGACTTTGCCGCTGTGTCTGATTATCACAGTTTTAATAAAGATGGATTCTCAGGGTCCTGTTTTTTACTGTCAGACCAGAGTAGGCAAGAACCAGAGAAGAGACAGAAGACGGACCAGCTCCGAAGAGAGCGTCGGTAACAGCCGCAACAGAGAGCGTCGCCGTGATAATTGTTATGGCCGGACATTCACTTTATTCAAGTTCCGGACTATGATCCATGACGCCGAAAGAGAGTCAGGTCCGGTCTGGGCAAAACCAAACGACAAAAGAATTACCAGGTTTGGAGCGTTTTTAAGAAAGATGCGCCTTGATGAACTTCCACAATTTTTAAACGTTTTGTCAGGCGAAATGTCTCTGGTTGGTCCGAGACCTGAGAGGCCTACGTTTGTAGCTGACCTGACTGACAGAATTGATGGTTACTCTATGAGGCTGATGGTCAAGCCGGGAATTACCGGACTGGCTCAGGTAAAAGGCGGCTACGATTCGTCTGAAGCAACTGTCACCAGGAAACTAAGCTATGATCTGAACTACATCAAAACCTGGTCGATTTGGCTGGACATTATAATACTTTTTAAGACTGTCAAGGTTGTTCTTTCCGGAAAAGGTGCGCACTAATTTTCAGCTTTCTTCATCTCAGCTAAAATTCTTAGATAACTAAGAGGACAATCATCCGCTATGGTCGGAACTCGATTTGTTCATTTCATTCTGAAACAATTTCTGTATTTTCCCCCCGTTTCCGTTTTGTTTTTTTGTATTTCAAATGCAAAATAATTCAACTTTGTGCAGCCACGTTTCATAGCTGAAATAATTCATTTATTATGCGCTTAAGCTCTCAACAAACCTCCATTTTCACCGACATAAATCAATACGTATTATAATTAAAAATCGGTAATATGAAAAAGATACTTTTAGTAGACGACGACAAAAATCTTTCTCGTTCTTTGGCTAATCTGTTTGATGCTCAGGATTTCAATTTTGATTTTCTTGAAGACGGCAGTGAAGTCAAAAAAATAATCGCGGGTAATTCAAAGTATGACTTGGTTATGCTTGATGTCAATTTGCCAACAATGTCCGGTCTGGAAGTTTTAAAGGAAATCAAAAAAGTAAATAAAACTATCCCGGTCATAGTTATCAGTGGTTTCGTTTCTACTGAAAACGCCATACAGGCGATTCGTGAAGGCGCTTTTGAATATCTGACAAAGCCTTTCGAATTAAAGAAGCTGGTGGCCACAGTCAACAGAGCCTGCGGCCTGACAGCACAGCCGACCGAAGCCCCGTCAGTTTCCCACGCTAATCAGATTTCTTCTGGTGAAGTTGGGGTAATGATTGGTAAAGCTCCTGAAATAGTGGAAATTGCCAAGATGGTCGGCCAGCTATCCAAGAGCAACGCACCGGTACTTATAGTAGGCGAACAGGGTACAGGCAAAGAACTTGTAGCCAAAGCAATCCACCGCAATTCTCTGCTGAGTTCGAATCAGTTCCTGTCAATTAACTGTGCTTCAATGCCGGAATCTCTTCTGGAATCGGAGCTTTTTGGTCATGAAAAAGGAGCTTTTACCGGCGCTTATTATAAACGAATCGGTAAAATTGAACAAGCCAATCAGGGAACTCTATTTTTGGCAGATATAGGCAAGGCCTCAATGCTGACACAGTCAAAACTTTTGCGCGTACTTCAGGAAGGCAAGTTTGAGCGCGTTGGCGGAGAAGAAAGCATAGATGTCGATACCCGTCTGATTGTTTCCTCATCCGGTTCGCTGGTGGAAGCCATGAAAGAAGGGTCGTTTAGAGTAGATCTTTTTTACAAGCTCAAAGTAGCTTCTATTTATATTCCGCCTCTGCGCGACAGGCGCAATGATATACCGCTTTTGGTAGATTATTTTTTAGGCAAGTATTCAGGCAATAATTCAGATAATCCCAAAAGGATTTCCAAAGAAGCAATGCAGTATCTGTCTGGCTATGACTGGCCGGGAAACGTCCGCGAACTGGAAAACAATGTACAAAGTGCAGTCATGATGGGCCGCAGCGATATACTGAGTCTCGATGATTTCCCTGCTTATACTGAAAGGAATTCCACCAACGGCAAGAAAAATTCTGAAATAAAAAGTGATTACACCGATTCATTCAAGAATATAATCGAGCCGGTCATGCCCAAGTTAATCTTAAATTCGCCGGGACAGATATATCAGTTTCTTGAATCAGCTTTCGAACGCGCTATCATATCGTCATGTCTCAAGCTTTTTAACGGAAATCAGGTTAAGACCTCTGAGTCTCTCGGTATTTCCCGCAATACACTCAGAGACAGAATTTCCCGTTACGATCTCTACTAATTCTCTTTCATTTCATTAGTAGCTGACAAACGGCAATAGCTCTAAGCCGTGAAGCAATACCAACAGTACTGCCACCGGTGTTACGTAACCGAGCAAAATCCTCATACCTTTGTAAGCAATTCCCGCTGAACCAAATTCTTCCTGTACTTCCTTTTCTTTCATGACCCAGGCGACGAACAGACAGGTCAGGACACCGCCTATGGGCAGCATATAATTGGTAGTCAGATAGTCAAATATGTCCAGAAAGCCCTGCTGCTCTCCTCTGAAAGAAACCTGCCATGAAACTACAGCCGAAAGAATTCCTATCAGGTAAGTCACAGTTCCCATGATGATGGTAGCTTTGACTCTTTTCCAGCCTAACTGGTCGACGAAATAAGAAACTACCACTTCCAGCAAACTTATAGCAGAAGTCAGAGCGGCAAAAGTGAGCAGTACGAAAAACGGTACTGATATCAAGCGCCCGGTTTCTTTAAACAAAACCGGCAGAGTTTTGAAGATCAAACCGACCGACTGCCCCGGTTCCATGCCATAATGAAAGACCAGCGAAAAGATTGCAATACCGGCCATGAGAGCAATGACAGTATCCAGAATAGAAATAGTAATAGCGTCTCTTACTATATTGGCTCCGCGTCCCATATAACTGCCGTAGGTAATCATGGCGCCCATGCCCAGTGAAAGCGTGAAAAAGGCATGCCCTAAAGCTGAGAGAAAACCGGTGGCGGTTAATTTTGAAAAATCAGGATTGAACAAAAATGAAAGCGCCTGCCAGCCGCCGCTGGTTCCGAACAGACCGTAAAACATCAAACCCGTCAAAAGGACAAATAGAGTTGGCATCAGAATTTTCGACCAGCGCTCAATTCCGTTTTTTATGCCGCCGGCAACAATAGCAATGGTCAAACCCATAAACAGAGTGTGCCAGAAAATCGATTGTACCGGATCGGTAACAAGCGCTACAAACTGCCCCTGTATCTGTTCAGCTGTGCCACTAAAGCCTGCCAGAGACTTAAAAACATAGGCTATGGCCCAGCCGGCGATAACGCTGTAAAATGAGAGGATTAGAAAGCCGGAGGCTACTCCCAGCCAGCCAGCTGTCTGCCAGAGACTCCCATGTTTATGCAAGACCTGAAAGGCTCCTACGGGGTTTGTCTGAGCCCGGCGGCCGATCATCAGCTCAGCCACCATCAAAGGCAGCCCCAGCAGCAAAACGCAGCCAAGATAGACTAGTACGAAAGCTCCACCACCGAATTCTCCGGTGATATAAGGGAATTTCCAGATATTTCCTAATCCGATGGCAGAACCGGCCGCAGCCAGCACAAATCCTATTCTTGATGACCAATGTGCTCTGCCTTTGGAGCTCCCCTGGCTGCTCTCAATAATCTCATTACTGCTCATAAATCGACCTCTCCGTGCTTGAAATGCTCAACTATACTTTAAACTCTAAGATACCCGTAGTTTGAGCCGATAATTACTTAGTATCAAAGATGGCTTTTTTTGCTAATTATTAGGGCACAACGGGCTAAAACAATCGATAATTATCCCTATAAGTCAAGAAGAAATAGCCAGAATAGGTTTTTAGTTGATTGCTGTTTATAAAGAGAAGTTGTTAACTTAGCAATTTAGAAGAAGAAAGAAGGGATTTTGAAATGAAAAAAATTATGTTAACAGTAGCAATGCTGGCTCTGGCACTTTCAGCCCAGCCAGTAGCGGCCGCTGGCGGCTCTGTCTTTGGCACCCAGAGTACAGCTGTTGCCTTAGGCCAGGGGAATGCCAATGGCGCCATTACTCTTGGCTTGGCCGACATCACTTCGTTTGTGGGAACATTTGACTATGGCATGTCAAAATTTACGACCGTCCGTATGAAACTTGGTTTTGCCGATGCCAACAATTCGGATATGGCTATTTCGCTTGGCGGTGAAATCCGCTGGCAAGTTTGGTCAGTAGCCAATTCAATGGCTGGTAAAGGCAATAAGAACAGGAAAGGTAATTTGACCAGGAAGGCCAACCAGAAACCTTTCGACCTTTCTATAGGAGTCATGACCGAATATCTGTCAATAGATAAAAAAGCCGCAACACTTGTGACCTACAGTACATCAATCTTTCAATTTGGTGGATTCTTGCTGGGCTCTCATTCGTTTGTGACCAACGGCGGTAAAATGATTACTCCCTATGGCCGCTTCAGCGTCAGATACGAAGACACTAATTCCGAAGACATCAACGGAAAATTTTCTAACTCGGATATTGAGATTGGTTTTAATACCGGAGTTTCTTACCAGTTTACCAATACTATGAATATTTATGGCGAATTCCAGATGGACGGCAACAACGGGCTGTTTATCGGAGTAGATTTTAAGGTAATGTAAAATTGACGATAATTTTTGCACCAAGGCCCCGCCACTAAGCGGGGCTTTTTTATGTCATATCTTGACGCTATAATACTGGGGCTGCTGCAGGGACTGACAGAGTTTCTGCCGATATCTTCGTCCGGACACTTAGTCCTGGCTCAGGAACTTCTCGGTGTTAATTCCGAAGGAGTAACTTTCGAAATTTTAGTACACTTAGGCTCACTGCTGGCTATTTTCATTTATTTTCGGAGTAAGCTCTGGTCACTGACCTTGTCACTTTTCAGTAAAGATAAAGCCAGCCACAAAAAAGAGATTCTTTTTCTGGCCATGGCTACTGTGCCGGCTGCTATGGTAGGTGTTTTTTTCGAGAGTTTTATTGATTCTGTTTTTTCGTCGGCTCTCTTTACTTCATCAATGCTGATTGTAACAGGCTTTATTCTTCTTTCGACAAGGCTGACCAGTACCGGCAGTCAAGAGGTCGACGGCAAACGAGCCATTTTGATAGGCTTAGCACAGTCGCTGGCTATTTTGCCGGGGATCTCTCGCTCAGGTTCAACTATTGCAATTGGCCTGCTGCTCAAAATCGAACCATCCAAAGCGGCAGAATTTTCTTTTCTGCTGGCGATTCCGGCCATAATCGGAGCGACTATCTTTAAGTTTGACGATATACTGGCCAGCGACTCCGATATGATGCTGGCTTATCTGGCCGGCGCTATGATGGCTTTTGTTTCTTCTCTGGCAGCTATTCGTCTGCTGATGGCTGTAATTCGAAAAGGGCGATTCGAATATTTTGCCTATTATTGTTTTGCTGCCGGTGCCTCAGGCTGGTATCTTTTCTCCTAAATGAACCGAAAAATTTTAGTAATTCGTTTCAGTTCGCTGGGCGACATCATTCTATCCTCCCCGACAGTTCTCAATCTGAAAATCGGCTATCCGCAGAGTCATATAACTTTTCTGACCAAACCTAAGTACCGGCAAATAGTAAAAATGTTTGGCACCGTCGATGAAATTGCGCTGCTGCCGGAATCAGGGAAATTTACTGAACAATTATTGCTCCTCAAATATCTGGAGCAGCAAAACTTTGATATCATAGTAGATTTGCACGGCAATTTCAGGTCATCGCTGGCCAGAACAGTTCTGACTTCCGGACAAAAAGTTGTTTACCCAAGAAATCGCAGCGCCAGACAGCGTATCGTACGGTTCAAAGATTTCCCTGCGACAAACAGCAATTCACATACACATACACATACAATAGACAAGTATAACGATTGCCTGCAGCAGCTCGGTTTACCTGCGCCGGCCCGCCGGCCGGTCTTTCAAAAAAGTAATGGAAGAATCGCAGCGGAGCAGCCCACAGTTGTGATCGCTGCCGGCGCCGCTTTTAGGAACAAACAATGGCCGGTTGAGAAATTCGCCGAAGTTGCCATTAAACTTCACCACTCCCATCAGGCAAAAATCATCTGGGCTGCTACCGAGAAAGACGAAACTCCGGCCAGTCTCAAAGAACAAATCCCCGAAGACAAGCTTAGCTTGTTAAGCAATCATCCGATAGCAGAGTTGGCCTCGATAATTTCCGAAGCGACTATTACCATCGCCAATGATTCAGGCATTGCTCATCTTTCTTCGGCAGTCGGCACGCCGGTCATATCGATCTTTGGCCCGACCCATCCGGCGCTGGGCTTTGAGCCAAGGGGGCTGCTTGATGAAATTATTCAAGCTGATGTTTCCTGCCGTCCCTGTTCTTTGCATGGTGATAAGGCCTGCTTCCAAAAAGAACAATACTGTTTTACTCAGATTGAACCGCCGGAGGTCATTAAAAAAGCAGGCAGGCTGATTGCAATGCGTTCGAAGATGGCCAAAGCTCTGTTCGTTGACCGCGACGGTACTGTCATCGTTGATAAGCCCTTTGATTCTAACCCGGATAACATTGAATTTGAAAACGGCTCAATCGAAGCTCTTAATAAGGCAACAGAACTGGGGTTTAAGTTAATAATCGTCACCAATCAGTCAGGTGTGGCCCGGGGATACTTTGGCATTGATAAGATGAAAAAATTCAATGCTGCTTTAAAGCAAAAACTGGCAGAAGAAAATATCAAAATCGACGCCATTGAATACTGTCCGCACTATCCCAGTGGTTCGGTGGCAGAATACTCGTTTCGCTGTGATTGTAGAAAACCGGCCGGAGGAATGGCAGAAAAGGCCGCCCTGAAACATAATATTGACCTGCGCAAATCTTACGTTATTGGTGATAAACTGGACGATCTGAATCTTGGCCGGGTAATCGGAGCAGGGCATTTTCTGGTTTTGACCGGACAGGGAAATGAGAATAGCCAGAGGCTGTCGGAGGACCGGGATGAGGGCCGTAACTTAATATGCGACAACCTCTTGGCAGCAATTATGAAAATCGAGACACTGGAAAATCATTTCGTTCATTACTGATTCTTATTACCTTATAGTCAGTAGCATGCGACGGTTTAATCTG
>JADFLZ010000490.1 GCA_022564135.1 Candidatus Zixiibacteriota bacterium | reverse complement strand
TTAATCTTAACTTTGTAATTACTGCCACTGACGCCGACAGCAACATCCCGATACTTTCAACTTCAAGTTTACCCTCAGGCGCCATATTCACCGACAACGGCGACGGCACTGCTGATTTTGACTGGATACCGACTTTCGTCCAGAGCGGGACGTACAACGTCACTTTTTATGCCACCGACGGCGTTGCCACAGACAGTGAAGTCGTTGTAATCACCGTCATCGAAGCCGGCAACCAGTCACCTGTTCTGGCCTCTATAGGCCCCAAGTCTGTTACCGAAGGTCAGCTGCTGACAATTGCTGTTTCTGCCTCAGATGTCGACGGCCCGGCCCCGACCATGACAACTTCGGCCCTGCCGAGCGGTGCAACTTTCATAGATAATGGCAACGGCACCGGCAGCTTTAACTGGACACCAACTTTTACTCAAAACGGCAGTTACTTTGTTATCTTTTACGCCACAGACGGCACTGCCTCAGACTCTGAAATTGTTTCGATCACAGTCAACGAAGCCGGCAATCAAGCACCCGTCCTGGCCGCCATCGGTGCAAAATCTGTCTCAGAAGGCGCCAACCTTAACTTCGGCCTCTCAGCATCTGATGCCGATGCTACTATCCCGGTGCTGTCTACTTCGACCCTGCCAACAGGTGCAGCCTTTACAAACAATGGCAACGGTACCGGCAACTTTAACTGGACCCCGGATTTCACCCAGAGCGGTATATACAGTGTCACTTTCTACGCTGCCGACGGCGCCCTGACCGACAGCGAAGTCGTCACTATAACTGTTACCGAAGCCGGCAACCAGGCGCCTGTCCTGGCCACCATCGGCACCCAGTCAACAACCGAAGGTATCAGTCTTAACTTTGGCATATCGGCCACAGACGTCGACAGCACTGTTCCAACTCTTTCGACATCAGCCCTGCCGAGTGGTGCCTCATTTATTGATAACGGCAACGGCTCAGGGTCTTTTGACTGGACGCCAAACTTTATCCAGAGCGGGACATACAATGTCACCTTCTATGCTACGGACGGTATAGCCACCGACTCAGAAGTTGTCACCATCACCGTCACCGAAGCCGGCAACCAGACCCCGATACTTGCTCCTATCGGTTCACAGGTCACAACCGAAGGCATCCAGCTGATAGTTAATCTCTCTGCTGCTGACCCCGACAGTATCATCCCGGCCTTGAGCACCTCAAGCTTACCAACAGGTGCCATCTTTACAGATAACGGCGACGGCACCGGTAATCTTGACTGGACACCTGACTTTACCCAGGCCGGTCTGTACATTGTAACTTTCTTCGCCTCTGACGGCGCCGCCAAAGACTCAGAAATAGTTTCGATAACTGTTATTGAAGCCGGTAACCAGACGCCCGTCTTAGCCACTATCGGCGCCCAGGCTACCAGCGAAGGTGTCAGCCTCAGCTTCAGCACCTCAGCCAGTGATGCCGACGGCACCACCCCGGCTCTTACTGCTTCACCACTGCCGGCCGGCGCAACTTTCATAGATAACTCTGGCGGCTCCGGAACTTTCAGCTGGACACCCGACTTTACCCAGAGCGGGACATATAATGTCACTTTTTATGCGACAGACGGCGTTGCTACAGACTCCGAAGTCGTCACCATTACCGTTACCGAATCAGGCAACCAGGCGCCACTTTTAAGCGCTATCGGTTCACAGTCGGTGACAGAAGGCAATAATCTTAACTTCAGCATATCAGCCTCTGACCCCGACAGCACCATCCCGGCTCTGTCAACTTCAAGCTTACCAACCGGGGCATCATTTACCGACAACGGCGACGGCTCCGGAACTTTCGACTGGTCACCCGACTTTACCCAGAGCGCTGTCTATAGTCTTACCTTCTACGCCTCTGACGGCTTACTTATTGACTCGGAAGTGGTCACCATAACCGTCAACGAAGCCGGTAACCAGGATCCCGTCCTGGCCACCATCGGTCAGAAGTTTGTACTTGAAGGCGCCAATCTTAACTTTACCATCTCAGCCACGGACGCCGACGCCACCATTCCCAGCTTAATTGCCACCGACCTGCCCATAGGCGCCAGCTTTACTGACAACGGCGACGGCACCGGAACTTTCGACTGGACACCGGCCTTTATCCAGAGCGGTACTTACTTTGTCTTCTTCTACGCCTCTGACGGACTAATCTCTGACTCAGAAATCGTCAGAATTACTGTCAACGAAGCCGGCAACCAGC
>JADFLZ010000489.1 GCA_022564135.1 Candidatus Zixiibacteriota bacterium | reverse complement strand
CTAACCATGCCTTTCTGTTTGTCGGAGAACCGATTTTAACCGCCGGAGCCTTTTTTATTGAAAACAATGGTGAACCTAAGATAATCGAGGTTAACACCCAGTCCGGACATTATTTTTATTCAAACATTACGGCGACTATCCGCGAAGACGTGGCAGAGCGCTCAAACGAATACTTTATGACAATCGGGCATTTTTTCCG
Source organism: Candidatus Zixiibacteriota bacterium (assembly GCA_022564135.1). GTDB lineage: Bacteria > Zixibacteria > MSB-5A5 > GN15 > FEB-12 > JACZWU01. The sequence continues at coordinate 2,014 of JADFLZ010000489.1, read as the reverse complement.
TGCCCTGGACTCCCTTGAAATTGACTACTATGATGTACTTTTAAGAAAACTATAGGAACAAATTCGCAAAAATTTAATTGTATTAGTATCTATGATAAGCTATAAATTTACGAGCATGCCCATTAGAAAACTCGCTGCTATATTATGCTTCTGTCTTGGTCTGCCTGTACTGTCACAGGCAGGTGGATTTCTCTCAGCCGAAGATGCCGGCATTATATCTGCCAGCACCGTCGGTCTCTTTGTGCTTGGACATCACGTTAAGAGACTGGACAGCACTAAAACTCCGCTGATAAGCGGCCCTATATTGTTCGACAGGAAACTTCAGCGCTTTTTGGGCGGAGACTGCACTGCCGGCAAAACGAATTTCTTAGACAGCGAATTCGGCTCGGCTGTAACGCCGGTATCGGCGGCGCTGATTATGCTTTCTGCAGACTTAAAATGGCCGATGTCCGTAGATAGCGAAAGAGGTCAACTCGTTGCGCAGAATCTCTTTCTTTTCAGCACCGGGTTGCTGGCCACTAAAGGAATAACCGACCTGGCCAAAGGCATAGTCGCCCGACCGAGACCGCTGCCCTGCCTTGAGCCGGAACTGGCCGGTTTGAGAACCAATATCGACCATGCCTATGACCATAATTCTTTCTTTTCCGGTCATACTTCCAGCGCTTTTTTCGCGATGACGTTCTTAAACAAGAGAATCCGCGCAATCATGAGAAACGAAATGACCCCCGGGAAATACAATAAATACAGCTGGCTGTCGCCTGCCACTGCTTTTAGCTGGGCGACTTTTGTGGGCTGGACCAGAATTCATGCTTACAAGCATTTCCCTACTGATATTATAGTTGGGGCAGCGGCCGGAATTTTGATGGCTGAGCTGTTTTATTCACTCAATGATTTTGACATTCCCCCACTGGCAACCACAAATTCCCAGCCGGTCAGGCAGCTGTTTTCGATCCGGCTGACTTTCTAAATCTCTCTCTTTTTTTCTTTCTGCTTGAAAATCTGTTATATTCTTAACTGCCATGAAGAAAAAAGTCATAAAAGGATTCTGGGATAATATTGAAAAACCCATCTATGCTATGGCTCCCATGGCTGATGTTACCGATGCTGCTTTTCGTTATATGATTGCCAAATATGGCAAGCCTGATGTCATGTTTACCGAATTTGTCTCCTGCGACGGCCTCTGTTCTGCCGGTCGGCCGAATCTGATGAAATATCTTATTTATGATGAAATAGAACGCCCGATTGTCATCCAGCTCTTTGGCGAAAAGCCGGAAAACTTTTACAAGTCTGCCCTGTTCGCACAGGAATTGAAATTCGATGGTATTGATATAAATATGGGCTGCCCGGTTAAGACTGTCACCAAAACCGGTTCAGGGGCGGCGCTTATTAATACTCCTGAGCTGGGCAAAGAAATAATCGCTGCTACTATTGAAGGCGCCGGGGAGCTGCCGGTCTCTGTCAAAACCCGTATCGGTTACAACTCGATTACCATAGCGGAATGGGTCGAGCATCTTCTGGAAACAAATCTGGCCGCTATAACCTTGCACCTGCGCACCAAAAAAGAGATGTCGAATGTAGAAGCTCACTGGGAAACTGTTCACGAAGCCGTTAAGCTGGCCCGACAAACTGAAACGCTGCTATTGGCCAACGGAGATTTGGATGATCTCGACCAGGCCGACAAAATGATAGAACAAACCGGAGTCAATGGCGTCATGATGGGCAGAGCCATTTACGGTTTCCCCTGGCTTTTTGACCGCACTAAAACAAAAGAATGCATAACTGTCGAAGAAAGACTCAGCGCTATGATTGAACATAGTTTGCTTTATGAGAAAGTATTTGATGCTAAGAAAAACTTTGCAGTAATGATAAAACATCTTCGGGCTTACGCCACCGGCTTTGACGGCGCCAAAGAACTGCGGGTGATGATGGAAGATGTCAAAAGCAGCAGCGATGTCGAAAGCCGAATAGAAAGATTTCGCAAAATGTACTCGGAATCTCACCCGGCTAAAAGGAT
>JADFLZ010000488.1 GCA_022564135.1 Candidatus Zixiibacteriota bacterium | reverse complement strand
CTAACCGATGGCAGCGCTAGCGCCAACGAATTTGGACTGGGGCGAGCTTATTTGACTATAAAGTCCCAGCTCTCAGAATTTACAAGCCTGAGAATTACTACAGACTTGCGCCAAACAAAAGACTCCGACGACAACAGTCTATACAATATCATTCTCAAGTACGGTTACATCGACTGGAAACCAGCCTTTGGCAACAATTCTTTAAAGATCAGATTCGGCCTGCAGCCGACGCCATATATAAGCTATCAGAACAAACTCTGGGGCAGGCGTTATCTATCTAAGACAGTAGCTGATTTAAACAAATACCTGACTACTTCAGATCTGGGCCTGTCGGTCAATATTGCTCTGGGTAACGATGGAAAACTCGGACAGATAACAGCTGCCCTGTTCAACGGTACATCTTATAAAGCTCTCGGTGAAAAGAACAGTCAGAAGGATTTTAATGCTTACGGACGATTGAACCCATTCCGGGAAAATGACGATTTTAAACGCACGGCGCTCGTCGCCCAATTTTATTATGGTACCCGGAATATCATTATCTCGAACTTAGTTGAAGCTTCTGATTACAAACGCCAGCTGATTTCTGTCGGAGGACTGCTGGCTTATCGTAATACTTTCGATATTGGCATGGACTTAAACTGGTACACTATCGGACAGGGGCCGCTTGCAAATGACTTCTCGCAAAGCGGACTTTCTGTTCATGCCACGCTATATTTTACGGACATGACAGACGAAAATTCTCTTCTTAATACTCTTAATATATTCGGTCGAATAGACTTAAATGATCCCAATACAAATTTAGCCAACGATGGCAACAACTACCTCATTGCCGGCATAGAAATAGTACCAACCAAAGGTTTTAAGACATCCATAAATATTCGCAGCAGAAGTTTTGAAGACGCCCTTAGCATTACCGAGAAAGAGCTGTTTGTAAATAGTTTGTTCAAGTTTTAGTTGGAACATGAACTTTGCGTCTCGACCTTGATCTAAGATGGTCGAAATATATTGAACTGTATATTCAAGATAGGGGAAAAACGAAATATGAATTCCACAAAACCTTCCATTACTCCGGCGCCAAATGGTCCATATTTGGTTAGTCAATTTAGTAACCTTCGAAATTCAACCGGACCTATTGAAGCAAAGGGCCAAATCGCACTATGCAGATGCGGCGGCTCAGCAAATAAGCCATTCTGCGACGGGACCCATTCAAAAAATGGCTTTTCAGATGCCAAACTTGATGGCCGGACAGATGATAAGCGTGAGAACTACCAGGGGGAGCAGATCACTATACACGACAACCGCGGCATCTGCGCTCACGCGGGACGCTGCACCAATGGCCTGGCTTCTGTTTTTCGATTGAACCAGGAACCATGGATCGACCCCGACGGAGCCTCAAGGAAAAAGATCATTGATACCATCAAACAATGTCCTTCCGGGGCGTTGTCATTTTCAGTCAATGGTCAGGAGAATATAGATCAGGCCGACGAACCAGGCATCATGGTTGCGAAAAATGGGCCATACGTTGTCACCGGGGGGCTTGAGCTAGTTGGTGTCACACAGGGAGAAGGCGCTTCCAAAGTAAACTTCACATTGTGTCGCTGTGGCGGTTCCAAAAACAAGCCGTTTTGCGATGGGACACATTGGCAAATAAAGTTTCAGGATGATAAGAACTGACCTGAATGGTTAGCCTGCCCTTGAGTGGGGTGCTGAATTTTTTGCCTTAGAACTCAATACTGATTTTTAATGAATGGATAAATCAACCAGAGCTAAACAGGTGGTTGCAAGCGCTTTCGTTTAATAACGGACCATACAAAGGGCACAATTACAAGCGAGAAAGAAGCTATAACTATGTATGTCGACACAGTCGATGCCACTTCAATTGGAGCGAACAGCCATACCGTCGAAAAGCCCAGGCCTGCGAACACGAAAGTCCAGCCGGTAAAACGTCTAAGTGATTGCTCTCGAGATGGCTCGCAGCACCCACCCGAAAGTGGCTCAGCTGATTTTGGGATCATATTTCCAATAACAACAAGAAGAATACCGAGTGATATCCGCATCAGGCGTTTCGACCCTTCGTCTTCGATATACCCTATTGAAGTTAAGTATTTCAGGATTAGTGCCGCCGCTATGATTGTTCCCGCACCAAGGATCGCAGCCAGTAAACGATTCGTTTTCGTATTCATTTTTAATTCGCCTCCTTCTTATTGTCAATT
>JADFLZ010000487.1 GCA_022564135.1 Candidatus Zixiibacteriota bacterium | reverse complement strand
GTTGACTCCGGAGATGCTACCTGGACTGAAAAAGCTGTAAAAAAAGTCTCCCTTTCAGCCAATTCGACTCTGATAGCTCTCTCCGGAGTATCCTATCCCAATGATACCATGGTCGGCTTTAACAGATGGGTAGGAGTTGTGGTCGCCGTTAGAAACGACGGCGATGGCCTGGATTTTTACGGCATAAATGCAGTATCTTCCAAAGGCTGGACAATTAAGCCGCAAACCCATTTTGATTATGCTGAGCCGAATGATACCGCCTATTTATATTTTGAAGTCTTTGTGCCCAATTGGTTTCCGGGCGGAGACACAACCGATTTTATATCGTATTCGGTCTTCTCATATCTGGATACATCTAAGCACGTAGACAGCTCTTTTACGATGACAGCCTCAATAACTACCGGGATTGATGATGAAATCGAGGGTATTTTGCCTTCCGGATTCGTTCTGGAGCAAAACTACCCTAATCCCTTTAACCCTACCACCAATATAGCTTATAGGCTGCCCTCCAGAACTGATGTCCTGCTTCAGATTTATGACATTCTGGGGCGTGAAATTGAGTCTATTGATTTAGGTAACCAGGGAGCAGGTGAATATATCTATCAATTTGATGGCTCGCTTCTGCCAAGCGGTATATATTTCTACCGGATGCTGACTGAAACTCATTCGGAGTCCAAAAAGATGCTGCTCGTCAAATAATTTGGCATATTACAGTAAATAATCTAAGAGCCCCATCAAAAGTGGGGCTTTTTCTTGTTGTGTAAATCAAGCCTGATTCCGATATTAAAAAAATCTGGTTGCCAGATTTTTTGTTATGTAATAATGTCTAGATAGGTTGAAACATTTTTAATTGCGTCCTGGACTAAAAAATAATGTCACTCGTTTGTAAAGCTGTTGGTAAAACAGATATCGGCTTAGTACGTACCGGCAATGAAGATTACCTGCAGCTGGACCCGCAGAACAATGTCTTTGCGGTTTGTGACGGCATGGGTGGCCATGCCGCCGGCGAAGTTGCCTCAATGACGGCAGCTGAAATCATAAGCACATCTTTCAGCCATTTTAAAAGAGAACTCTTAGATGACGAAACGCTGGCATTCGGACGTACTGTGCCTGACACCGGAACAATCCTGGTAAAATCAATTCGCCTGGCCAACAGGGAAATTTACAACCGGGCACAGACCGACAGCGCACTCTCCGGCATGGGAACTACCATCGTGGTGCTGTCGCTTGAGGCCGACTATATGTCTATCGCACATGTGGGCGACAGCAGAGCTTACAAGATTGAAGAGAGAGAACTGGTGCAGCTTACTAAAGATCACTCCTGGGTGCAGGAAATGCAGGACAGCCAGAGAATAAATTTGTCCGAAGCTGATGTTTCTGTCGGTAAAAACGTAATTACCCGGGCGCTTGGTGTCAGACATGATGTCGAGGTTGACTACCGGCTCATAAAAGTCAAAGCCGGCGACAAATTTATGCTTTGCTCCGATGGCCTTTGCGGCTTTGCCGATAATGACGAAATCTTTGATGTTATAAAACGAGCCGAAGGCAATATTGAAAAAATAACCGACCTGCTGGTAAAAATGGCCAACGACCGCGGCGGCATGGACAATGTTACAATAGCGGTAGTCGAAATCGAAAAGGTCGAGGAATCTCCAATTGAGGAGTGCCAGACATTTACCATATCTGCCGAAAGCCCGGAATTGCTGAAAATCGAAGACCTCTGGCTGCAGAAAATAAATGCCAAACGTCAGGAAATGGCCGAGCTGGATGATATGCCGGCGGCTGGAAAAAAAACTCCTGACAATAAAGTAGTTTTCGCAATTTTTGCCGGTTTCTTTATCATTGTGCTGCTCTTCATCTGGATGCTGATGAGCAAATAGCCTCTATTTTTCATATATTTACAGAATTATCTTGACCCAGTCCATATCAGCCCTATAATTTTCTCTTTCTAAAATGCGCCCATAGCTCAATTGGATAGAGCGTCTGACTACGGATCAGAAGGTTGCGGGTTCGACTCCTGCTGGGCGTATTTAAAATTCAAAGAACAGCAATTTTTGAAAAATTCGAGAGTATAAGCTCCCTTTTAGTCTGCCCAAAATCGGATTGACATCCCCCTGCCAGGCCTTTATAATTGGTTAGGTTGTAATCCCATTACAAAGGAAAATTCCGCTAATGTTAAAAAGTATAAATCTGCTTTCAAGAATGATGCTTGTGT
>JADFLZ010000068.1 GCA_022564135.1 Candidatus Zixiibacteriota bacterium | reverse complement strand
TGTAACGATCTTTGCATTTTAAGAGCTGTTCCATCAGCCCGAGAGATTCAGCTTCAGTTAGAAAGTCACCGGCCATTACAGCCGAGCGGCAGGCGATTGACTGAGCCATTGCTTTTTTGATATCAAAGCCGGTTTTACGAAGCGACATAATATCGTCGATTACTTTGCCAAACATTATCTCGGGAGATTTTTTTGACATTATGGCCGGCACCGCTTCGATATTAACCATACGGCCACCAAAAGGAGATACGGTAAAGCCGCTGCCGTTTAACATTTTTTGCGAATCTTCAAAGACAGCGTACTGCTCCGGGTCAAGCTCTAGCTGCACCGGAAATAACAGATTCTGAGCACTGACCGCCTGCTTATCAACTTTTTCAAGCATCTCTTCATACAAGACTCTCTCGTGGGCAGTATGCTGGTCTATTATAAAAAGGGCGTCGCCTGCTGCAATTATCAAGTAGAGATTATCAAATCTGCCTATAAATCTAAAACCGGAAGCCGGACCAAAGTCGGGGTCAGCTGTAATTGATGGTGTCATGACTTCACCCGTATTCTTGTCGATTTCCAGCTGTTGCTTTGAATCAGCGGCCGAATTTTCATCAGCTCTGGGTGCCGTCTTATATAGCTGCGAAATCAACCCGGGCGCAGCGGCAGCATTGTTGGCGATGCCTGAGATGGGACTATGATCTTTTTGATTTGAGCCTGAGCTTAAGTTTGAAAAACCCCGCTGTTGTGCTATTGGTCTCAGATTCGGAATAATACCGTCATGTCTTAAAGATTCGGCCACCAGCTTTTTGACAGCGTCGTAAACTTCTCGTTCATGCGCCAGGCGAACTTCGGTTTTCGAAGGATGTACGTTGACATCAACTTGAGTCGGATCGATGGTCAAAAGCAGCGCTCCGACCGGAAAGAGACCGCGCGGAATCAGCTCGCCATAACCGGAGACCCAGGCGTGTGATATGGTAGGCGATGAAATAAAACGGCTATTAATAAAAAGATGTTGACCGTAGCGATTGTTGCGCACGTTTTCCGGCAGACAGATAGCACCCTCTAACCGCAGCGGTCCCAGCTGACCCTTGACTGTAATAAAATTGTCACTTTTCCCTAGCAGAGCTGCCGCCCGGTCGCTCAGAGAATCATCCGGCTTGAGTGTGAAAATCTTTTTACCATTCAGTGTTGCTGAAAAAGCAATGCGGTAACTGCTGATAGCCATGGCCGTAGCTATCCGGGCTAAGTGTCTGGTTTCGGTTGCTTGTGACTTAAGAAATTTCCGGCGGGCGGGCGTATTAAAAAACAGATCTTCGACTTCTATTGTTGTCCCTACCTGAGCGGCAATCGGTTTTTTCGACTGCAGAACGCCTCCCTCGATGATTATCTCGGTGCCTGAATCCGAATCAGCCGTACGCGATACCATGCGCAACCTTGAGACTGACGCAATAGAAGGCAGCGCTTCACCGCGAAAGCCATAACTTGAGAGACGGTCTAAATCTGAGAAATTGGTTATTTTCGAAGTGGCGTGACGCGAGAAGGCGATCTCCAGCTGCTCTTCGTCTATGCCGCAGCCGTTGTCAACCACCCGAATCAGAGTAGAGCCGGATTTTTCTATGACAATGTCGATTCTATCCGAGCCGGCATCGACCGCGTTTTCTACCAGCTCTTTTAAGACCGAGGCCGGCCGTTCCACTACTTCACCGGCGGCAATCTTATTGATTACATTTTTAGGCAGCGGCTTTATCCAGCGTTTTTTTAATGTTTTAACTTCGGCCATGGCTTTTTTAGTTTAACTCTTCTTTTAATTCCTGCAACAGATTAAAAGCTTCAACAGGTGTCATGGTTTCAATTTCTGTATCTTTCAGTCTCGATTCCACTTTGGAGCTGGGTCTGTCAAAAAGCGATGTCTGCATTTTTGCCTGATATATTTCGCGGCCAAGTTCGCTTCTGATAAATTTGCCTGATTCTAACAGTTTCAAAATTTGTCTGGCCCGGCTGAGAGCTTTACGAGGCAGACCGGCTAACCTGGCAACTTCGATACCGTAGGAGTCGTCGCAGCCACCTTCGATAATCTTGTGCAAAAAGACAACTTTGTCTTCCCACTTTTTAACCGCCACCTGATAGTTGTGAATCTTTTTGTAAATCTGCGCCATACCGGTCAGCTCATGATAATGGGTGGCAAAAATTGTGCGCGAATTAAGTTCGTCATTTATAAATTCGGCAACTGCCCAGGCAACCGAGAGACCATCGAAAGTCGAAGTTCCCCGGCCGACTTCGTCTAAAAGAACAACCGATTTGTCTGTCGCATTGTTTAAAATATTAGCGGCTTCTATCATTTCCACTAAGAAAGTCGACTGCCCTCTGGCAAGATTATCCATAGTACCGACTCTGGTGAAAACCCGGTCAACCAGACCAATCTCTGCCGAGTCGGCCGGCACGAACGAGCCTATCTGGGCCATGATAATTATCTGTCCGATTTGCCGCAGGTAAGTCGATTTGCCGGACATATTGGGACCGGTCAGAATTATCTGTCTCCTGTCGCTGCTGTTTAAGTCCAGGTCGTTGGCCACAAACGAACCGGAAGGGATGACGGTTTCAATTACCGGATGCCGTCCGTTTTTTATATTAAGCCGGGTGTCTTCAAAAATCTCCGGGCGGCAGTAGTTATTGGCACCGCCAAATCTGCCAAGGCCGAAACCAGATCAATCTCTGCCAGCAGCTCGGCAGTAAGCATGATATCGGCCATGTGAGTCTCGGCATAGTCCACCAGCTCCCGATAAAGTCGGGATTCCAGCGCAAAGATTTTTTCTTCGGCAGAAAATATCAGGCTCTCTTTTTCTTTTAATTCAGGTGTAATATAACGCTCAGCGTTGACCAGCGTTTGTTTCCTGATATAAGCGTCAGGCACCAGATGCGAATTTAAACGGGTAACTTCCAGATAATATCCAAAGACTTTATTAAAGCCTACCCTCAACGTATTGATACCGGTCTTTTCTCTTTCGATTTTCTGAAGTGAAGCAATATACAGTCTGGCTTCTTTGATGGAGTCGTTTAAGTCGTCAAGCTCGCTTGAAAAACCGCGCTTTATGATTTTGCCGCCGGAAGTTAAAAGCGGCGGTTCATCAGTTAGAGCTGCACTGATTTTCCTGATAAGCTCAGAACAATCCGGCAGCGCCGGGCCGATCGTAATGAGATGCGGGCTTGAGGCTTTTTCCAGCGTTCTCTTTAGTTCAAGCGCTATTTCAAGGGCGTCTTTAATAGACGACATCTGGCGGGGATTGAGTTTGCCGATGCCAAGTTTGCCGCCAAGTTTTTCAAGGTCCGGCAGTCTTTTGGTAAAAGTTCTTATTTCTGTCTGGAGTTTATTGTTTTTTAAGAGCTCGGCCACACCGGACAGGCGACGTTCTATTTTTGCCTTAACCTTAAAAGGACGAAGCAGCGCCGATTGCAGCCTGCGCGCACCGGCCGCAGTATAGCAGTAGTTCATCACCGAAAAGAGCGTGTTCTCTTCCGTGGAGTCTGATATGTTTTTAATCAGTTCCAGATTTCTTACGGTAGAATAATCAAGAGACATCAGCTGGTCGTTATCAAAGCGCGTGATTTTGTTAATATGCGAAAGCTGCTGCCGCTGGTTTTCTTTTAAGTAGCGGAATATCGCTCCGGCGGCGCCGATTGCCAGCCGGGCATTATCGAGTCCGAAACCGTCAAGCGAACTGGTTCCAAAATGCTCGGTCAATTCTCTCATGGCAGTTTTGTTTTCAAAATTCCAGCTGGCCAGTTTTGTGAAATTAGCTGAGCCGTTGCTTAAACCAAACTCCCGCTTAAACTGCTCGAGATCGTAGTCGTCAGGATAAAGAATCTCTGAGGGTTCCAGAACTTTGAGTCTCTCAGAAAGGTCAGCAATGTTGCCTTCGTCCACCAAAAAGCTGCCGGTCGAAATATCCAGCGCCGCCAGACCGATTTTATTTCTGTCGCTCTTGCACAAGGCCACCAGACAGAGCGAAGCGCTGGTTTCTAAATCCCCGACAGCGGCTGTACCGGGAGTCAGAATTTCAACAATCTCTCTTTTGACTAAGCCTTTGGCCTCTTTGGGGTCTTCGACCTGTTCGACTATTACAACTTTTTCCCCGTGCTTAAGCAGCTTGTCCAGATATTTTTCATAGGAATGGTAAGGCACGCCTGCCAGCGGAATTTTTTCAGAATTTCCTTTTGACCTCGAGGTCAGCGCTATACCAAGAATAGGCGCAGCTTTGATGGCGTCTTCGCCGAACATCTCATAAAAATCCCCCATTCTGAAAAAAAGAATTTTATCCGGATGTTTTTCTTTGATGGCCTGAAACTGCCTCATCATCGGAGAATCTTTAGATTTTGAACTGTCTGCAGTTGGTGTCATCGAGCAACGACCTGAAATACTTCCTTATGCTCAGCTTCTAATTTTTGTTCAAATATTGCCGCTTCTTCATAGGAACTGAAACGGCCGACAAATACAACGCGGTAAGTTCTGCCTGAGATAGACTTTGATTTAATCTCTACCTGGTGTCCATACTTTTTGAATTTTTTAGAAAAGCGCACGGCGTTTTTCTTATCAGCAAAAACACCCAGCTGAACCGAATAATAAGTGCCGGTTCTCTGGTCTGCAATCCGTTCTCTTTTGGAGTAGCTGTGGAGACCTGACATATTATCTAAAAGAGCATCAAGACCGATTGAGGCCGGGTAGCCTTCTTTAAGTAAGTTATAAAAAAAGACGGCGTCATCGGTGCGCTTTCTTTTGGTGGCATCAAGAGTCAGGTAATACAAAGCCGGCGCCACTCCCTCGCCTGATTTCTGCCTGGATAATTTGCGAAGCAGAGCACGGGCTGCAATTGTTTTCCGGTACGACATCATTATGCGGGCTTTGTCGATTTGCCCCAGTGTCTGCAGGTTGTCAGAATCATAATGTAATAAAAATCTGTCAATTTGTCTGATGGCCGCATCATAGCGCTTATCCCGTTCATCTATCAGTGCCGAATATCTCATAAACTGCGGGCGGCGCTTGCCTCCCTCATGCTGAGTCAGATAGTCGGTGGTGATTTTTGAAGCCTTTCTGAAATTTCCGCTTAGTATCAAAAACTGAGTCAGCCGGTATTTGATTTCCTCACGATAAATAGCTGAGACTCCTGCCTTTTGGGCTGCTTCCATCAGTTCGACCGACTTCACAGCCTGGCGCTCAACCAAAGACAAGTAGAATAAATAATTACCATCACGTTGTGAAGCGGTGGAAAGTTTTGAAAGAGAGTCACGGGCAGCATCAATATCCCCGTTTATTATCATAGAATAAATATCGCCGGAGCTTACATTAGCTGTTGAAATTAGTATTACTGCGCAGCTTAAAAAGAATTTTCTCATATACGATTCTCAGATATGTTAAAAAATTCTACCCGGAAGTAGAAGCAGCCTTCAGATCGTTGTTCTGGATAGATTGACCGGCTGCTGCTTTTGTCTGTTTCTCTATGTTTCTAAAGAGACGATCCAGTTTTTCGTTTTCGTTTTTTTCTAAGTAAAGGCGCACCAGCTGCATTACGATATTGACATCTTTGGGGGACTCTTCGACTAAGTCAAATAACAGCCGTTCGGCAGAATCCAATTCACCTTTTTTCTTATGAATTTCAGCCAGAGTCAATTTTGCTTTTCTATCTGAGGGCACCTGCTCCAGTATCTTTTCGCAGATGGATTCTATATCACCGAATCTACCGAGGTCAAACAGAGACCTTTTCAGTCTGTCGATTACCCGGCCGCCATCGGAGGGAACAGCCTCGATAAGTTTTTCCCAAAAATTAACCGCGTCTTCATAGCGTTCTTCCTGAGCATAAGAATCTCCGATGGCTATAAAGGCGTCGCTGTATTTGGGGTCAAGTCCCAGCGCTTCTTTGAAAAGAACCCGCGCTTTGTGGTAATCACGTTTTTTGGTAAGCTCCATACCGATATTGTACTTAAACAGAGCCAGAGGCTTTTTTGATTTATCCGATTCAAGTTTTAAAATCGTTACGGCGCTGTCGTAGGCATCTTCCCATTTGGATTCTTCCTTCTGGAGTTCCAGAAGCTTAATATGTCCCCAGCGATTACCGGAATCATATGAGAGAAGTTCTTTTAAGGCCGCTTCGGCCATGTCTGCATCTTTTAAGGAACTGTAATCTAAAAAAAGTTCTTTTAAGACTGTGGCTTTTTGAGTGGCTGTTAAGCCGTCTCTCAGTGTCAGGTCTTTATGAACCTGCAGCGCCCTCTCCGGTTTACCGTGTTCACGCAGTATCTGACCAAGACGGAGATAGGCATCGATGTTGCCCGAATCTTCACTTACCGTCTGGCGAAGATTTGAAAAGGCTGACTCTATGCGGCCATCAAGCAGATCCTGCAGAGCTTTAACATAAACTCCGGATTCATTGCTCGATTTCTTGTCAACATATTTGCTGTATAAAGCGTAGAGACCGACTGTTGCCACAAAAAGAAGTACAAAAATAAGGATATATTCTATCATCGCTCTTCCGACTGTACCAAGTTAGAGCTGACGCCTGAGGTTTTTTCATCCTCTCCTTTAAGAAGCTCTGCAGACTCTTCAATAGGTCTGTTACGCAAAGCGGTAACTTCGGACTCAAGCGCCCTGACATTTTTATGAAGGCCGTGAATCTGAACAGACTGCCGTAAATAAACTAAAATGAATATCAGAAGTGAAACCAGCAGGCCCGACATAAACGACCAGAAAACAACTATAACCAACGGTACTTCGATGTATTTGGCAAAAACCAGGTCGACGTTGACTGTTTCAGCCGGACTTGAATTGTAAAACGCAAATGCGACAACACAAACTATTACAAAAACTATTAGAATCGCTCTAAGTGCCCACATGATTCCTCCGGAAATTTCTCAAGTATATGACAGAGTTTCAGGATACAGCGACCCTGCCTGAGGGTCAATTAAAAAGAAAATCAGCCGTAGACAATCACAATTTAAGGCGCTTAACCCTCGCTTTTATCAGGCTTTTCTTTGTCGCTCTCGGTTGTAAACTCAAAGGTGGAAATTATGTTCAGGGTTTCTTTTAAATTGTTTTCAAAATAGGGCCACTCTGTCATCAGGTGAAAAACAAAAACCCTGTTTCCTTTTTTGACCACAACAATTGCCCCGCCATATGCTCCATAGACTCTTTTACTGGCCAGGCCGGAAGAGGATGTGGCCACCTCTTTAACATAGGTAGATTTTGCCTGCCACAAAATGGCCTGCTGGCCACTGAGCCGTACCGGTTTACGTCCTCTGGGGATAAATTTTTCCCGCCGGGATCCGGATGAAATATCCGAAGCTATAATTTCTAACTCTTTTAAGAGCTCTTTTTTCTGCTTGGTATTCCAGGTATCGCTGACCAGCGAATCAAGAAAGGCGAATGTCGGCAGAGAAGTGGTGTCGGTCCAGATAATGATTCTCGGAATTTGCGTATAATCAGGAGCGTTAGTATAATCAGACGGAATCTCGTATTTTCTCTTGGTCAAAAGAAGACGAAAATTGTCGTTTTCTTTACGAAGCGAATGCTTCCAGCCTTCGCTTATGGTAATCTTGAAACCGTATTTACCGTCTACATAAACCTTATCTTTAACTTTTCCCGATTGCGGCCTGCGGCGGCCGGCCTCGGCTATACTAACCACAAAAATTAACAAAAAGCAGGCGATGACTATTCGTTTCATGTTAAACTCCCGATTTGATGAATTTCCTATCGCTTCAGTCTACACTTATACACCGGAGAGTCAAGAATATTCTAAGACGATAAATTTAGCGAAAATCGTCAGACTAACATTCAGCCAATTTACGATTAATGACAGGAACTGAAAGTGTTACTTTAAGGGGATGCTCAGGAGCGCGCTGCAATAATATCCAGTGTATTGCAGATCTCCCCGTATTTCTTTTCCGCCTCTGCCAGACAACGCCTGGCGCTGCCATAGCCCGGGTTCAGTTTAAGCGTTTTGCGGTACATGGATATGCCTCTTTGCCAGTTTTTCTTCGACTGCTCCAGATAGGATTTGGCAAGTTCGGCATATAAATCAACGTAGGATGGATTCTTGTTAATCTCAGCTTCGAGATATTTGATGCGGGATTCAACCGAAGCATCTTCAGCCGCATCTCTTAAGACAATAAAGTGCATAAAATATGAAGCCTGGTCGGCTCTTATTTTCTCTTTGACCTTCTGCCCTACCGCCAGAAACTGCTCTAAAGCACTGGAATACTGGGAATCTTCGAGAGCTTTAATAGCCTGCCCATAAGGGGAGATGGCAAACTCGCTGTCTATCATGGCTGACTTTCTGAAAGCATCCAGGCAGCGGCTCATTTCATTCGAAGCAGTTTCAGAATCGGACTCTGAAACTATTCTATGCAGCATGCTCAGGCCCAGATTGAAATAGGCGCGGGAGTAATAGAGATTGATTTTTATTGCTTCGGTGAAAGCCAAAACTGCCTTTTCATAGTCTTCCTGGACCAGATGAATCTCACCTAAAGTGTTTTGATAATCAGCATAAGTGGGACACTGCGAAACCGACTCGGCGGCATTTTTTTCAGCGCTCTCCAGATTGCCCAGTTCCATTTCAACTAAAGCCAGAGTCTGCCGGGCAGAGTGGAATTCGGGATCAAGGGTAACTGCCGAACGCAGCAGGTCTTTGGCTTCCACATAAAACCGCTTGAAATAAAGGGCCAGCCCCAGCTCGCTTATCTCCTTGGCTTCGCTGCTTGAGAGCGCCCCCCGGTAGGCTGCCAGCAGAGCCTCAAGTTCTTCTTTTCTTTCACTATGGGTAGACCGAACTAAC